>RPRI01000146.1 GCA_003818505.1 Desulfobacteraceae bacterium
GAATTCTATTTTATCCTGATGAGAAAGTCATTGCATTCACTAAGGAGGCCAACAGGGCCGAACTACAGATTGAATTTCACGTAATCGGAGATGCCGGTGTTGCCCAGGCAGTAAGAGCGCTGGAAGAAGCATTAAAGGACTATCCAAGAACTGATCACAGGCATACACTAATTCATGCATGCCTTATAGCTCCCGAAGATCTTGAAAAAATAGCCAAACTTAAGATTGGAATAACACTACAGCCGGCTTTTCTTATCTCAAATCTGGAACCGATAGAATATTTAAGGGATATTCTAGGAGAACGGGCGATGGAAAGTTCTCCTTTACGGAAAATGATAGATATGGGTATTCATGTCAGCGGAGGGTCGGATGCGCCGGTCACGCCTCCTGACCCGGTAGAAGGCATCTTTGCCGCGTGCAATCATTTCAGACCGGATCAGTCCGTAACAATCGCCGAAGCATTGCGGATGTTCACATATGAAGTCGCGCGGGCCGGTTTTGATGAAAAAGAACGTGGCAGTCTTGAAACCGGAAAAATCGCGGATATGGTTATATTGAATAAAAATCCGTTAAAAATAAATCCCAATAACCTTCGGGAACTTAAAATCGAAAAGATACTATTGGATGGAAAGCCTTACAAGGGAGGTAAGGGGATCGGTGGAATGATCGCAGGAGCGATAAAAGGAAGGAACAGAAAAATATAGCATTCTATATAATGTATTCAATGATATACAGCGCTTGATTGGAGTAAATAAGCTATTACCGCAGTTTTTGCCGATGAAGAATTGAGAAAAGCAGCATACATGAAAAATATAAGTGTACTGCTTTTACTCATACTATTGATTCAGGCCAGGAAAAATTTCCGTTTAAATAAGTGATACATGGCTGGCGATTGCGCAAAAATCAGAATATGCAGCTCATGATCTTTTGGCCCATGCAAGTTTTTTTACACTCTCCCCTGCCCCATTAATTTTGAACATAGACATAATTGCGGCAAGTTCTTCAGCGCTTGCAGCATTTTTTTGAGTAACATCATTCATATCTGCCGCGGCTTTATTTATTTGCTCAATTCCCAGCGATTGCTCTTTGGAAGCTGAGGCAATTTCACCGACCAAATTAACGACTTTGGCCGTGTTGTCGGCTACCTGTTTGAAATCCTGATCGGTTGTTGCCACCATGGTGGCCCCTTCTTTAACTTTTTTTACGATGTTTTCAATGTGGTTAGAGGTATTTTTCGCTGCTTCAGCCGCCCGCATTGCCAGGTTTCTTACCTCATCTGCTACAACAGCAAATCCCGCACCGGCCTCTCCGGCCCGTGCAGCCTCCACCGCTGCGTTAAGAGCAAGCAAATTTGTCTGGAAGGCAATTTCGTCAATTGTCTTTATTATTTTCTGAGACTGCTCACTTGAAACAACAATTTCTTTTATGGCTCCGCTGAGCTGTTCCATAGAAATCTGGGTCTTTGCGGTTTTTTCCTTGGCAAAAGACATCAGCCGGTCTGCTTCGGCGGCATTTCCGGCGTTCTGCTTGGTCATCGAAGCCAGTTCATCAAGAGAAGATGAAGTCTCTTCAATAGCGGAAGCCTGCTGAGAAGCAGCATCGGACAGAGTTTGAGACATATCCGTAGATTGGCTGACCATTTCGCCCAGTTTTTGCTTCATGGAATTGACCGATAGGGCCAGTTCTCCAATTTCATCTTTTGAGATCAATGTTATTTCCTCGGTAAGATCTCCATCTGCGACCTTTTTTATTACTTCTATTAACTCTCTAATGGGATTGGTTATTATCTTGGCCATGTAAATTCCGACAATCAGAGAAAGAAAAATGGCTGCCGCCATCACAAAAATCAGCACGGTCTTTACCAGCCTGGAGCTTGCGGCTGAAGCGGCATACTGGTCTTTACTCAGCCTGTTTTCCAGTTCCAGTAAATTTTTAACATTTGCATTTACAATCTGAAATTTTTCGTCCACTGAACTCATGAAGAGTGTGGCAGTATTTAAATCGGCCATAGACATATCTATGGTATCTAAAGCCACCTTTTTATATTCAAGTATGTTCGGCAAGGCATCCTGGAAGAGTTTCTGCTCCTCTGCAGAAAGTGTTTTTGACCCTGCAATTTTTTGAAAAGACTCCACCTCCTGAGTTATAAACTTTATTTGTTCGTTTCTTAACTGATCGATCTTTTTCTCTTCATAATTTGCATGGGACCAGTTGATAACCTTATATATATTTGAATTTATCTCGGTCAGAGTATTAAGAATCCCGGAAGCATCCTGATAGCCTTTGAATCGCTGGTTAAAAAAGGTATCCATAGCCTCCTGCTGAATTAAAATTCCGCGATACGAAACCATACCCAGTATTATCATCAGCATCAAAACAAGCAGCGGGCCGGCAAGAGATTTATTCATCATTTTCAGATTACTCAGGATCTTTTTCATAATTTCCTCTCTTAACTTCCAAAAACAGATATAAGGTGCTTATGGTCGAAGCTCCCCATATATTGTCGCGGGGAGCTTCAACAAAGAAACTGGCTGCTTTTATTTATAAATACCGCAGCAAAAGATCATGTCATCAACCTTTTTAACAAAAGTTGACTTTTCATCCATCTTTTTTGTAACCGGATTTGTCCATTTATAGTCCACCCAGCCTGAGCCTTTTGATTTACCCAGATCCATTCCTTCCTTGACAAACAGTTTGCCGTCAGCATCTTTTAATCCGCTGACATCTTTTCCAATCAGTTTCTGATTTGCCCCATGGGCTATAACCGTTCCGTTTAAATCCCAGACAAAGACATAAAATTCACCTTTTACAAACTGTCCGCCCGGGTTGCTGATCTCTGACAGAGCCTTCTCTTTTCCATTTGCCTTGTAAAAGGCGATACTTTTTTCTATCAACGTGGTAGCCTCATCAGCGCTACCGCCGGCAAAAACCGGTGTAAAGAAGCTCATTACGAAAAGCCCTGCAACCATAAACATTAATAATTTTTTCATTTTCTCCCTCCGTCCTTTTTGTTGATTAAAGTCCGTTCTTTTTTATCCCCTGTTGCCTGTCTAAAATTTAATATGAGTTCCTGCCCCGGCTGCTTTCAGATTGTCAACCATCCGAATGATCTCTTCCATGTCAAATCGCCAGGATTTGCCGACTTTAAATCCCGGGATTTCACCGGTTGCGGCAAGTTTATAAATAGTTGAATCAGTTAATTTCAAAAATTGCCCCACTTCTTTTGCCGTAACAATGTTAGCCATAATTGTTCCTTAAGACAGTTTTTCCTTTTTATGTATAGATCAACAATCTGGATTATATTACTGCACAAACTTCTCTTACCTCTTTTGCAAAGCAGGCTTTTGATTGCATTATCGGCAAAAGGGCTAAATATCTTTAATTGAAATAACCGGTCAGTTCATTATAAAATGAAAATATTGGAGTAAAAGAAACAGACGGAATGTTTTATGAAATGACCGGGTAGCTGATGTAACTTCCTGCCGGGATTGCCTGTTATACGATAAAAGTCATGGTACGCGATTATTTTGTTTGCTGTCGCGTGGTTTTTAAGAGAGAGTTGATTGCTTCACTTAAGGCTTACTCCCTCAACACGCTTGCCAGGATGATTCCCAATATGAGCCAAACGGGGATGGAAATAATGAGAGCCCAGACTATACCCTTGATGTTCTTCAATCTCTCATGAAGACTCCGTTCAAGGAGGGCTCTTTCGATCTTCATATTAATTTCATCAATATTGAAGGGCTTGGTAATATAATCATTTGCGCCTTTTCTTATAGCTTCAATAGTTGTTTTTATTGATGGATAACCTGTTATTATGATGAATATTACAGCAGGATTAATCTCCTTTATTTTATTGAGAAGTTCTAATCCATCCATCGGTTTCATCATGAGATCCGATAACACGATATCGAAATGTCCCCGCTGGTATATCTGCAAGGCATCTTGGCCGTTTACGGCACATGTTACCTCATAATCTAAATTCTTGAGAAGCTCGGAAATGAGACACCGGATCTTTTCATCATCATCAACAACTAACACACACTTAGGTTTTTTTTTGAGATTGATCATATGGATTCTCTCATCAGTTCATCCTTGCGCAGTCAAGGATCGGCAGTGATGACTATTTTATAGTTTAACGATTTTTCTGACAATTAGTTTATATATATTATAATCATAATGTTAAGTCAAACATAATGCTGTTTAACGAGTTTTTTCAAATCTTATTATTAATTATTTTCACGGAGCTTCCCCCTTGAAAGGGAGAGGAATACTCCTACCGTGCAGAGTACTGAGAAAATTACGAGGGCGAGCCGGTAGCTTGTTATGAAAACAGAATGGTATTCATTAGTTATCTGAACACGTCCGATTAATAGGGCGAATATAAGAGTTACTATTCCCATGCTCAACATCTGACCCAAAAGACGCATCGTGCCTACTGATCCCGAGGCTATCCCGTAAAATTTTCTTTCGACACTGCCCATTATTGCATTCATGTTAGGGGAAGAAAAAAGGGCAAAACCGAACCCGAGCAGCATTAAGCAGGACACAATCAACACAATTCCAGTGCTTTCCCGTATCATCGAAAGGAATATGAGTCCGGAGACGGTTATCGCCATTCCTATCGATGCTATAATACGCGGTTCGATTCTATCCGAAAGTCTTCCTGCAACGGGTGAAAAGAGCGCCATTACCACCGGCTGGGACATGAGAATCATTCCTGCGTCTCCCGGGGAGAATCCCTTTATGTATTGAAGAAAAAGGCTTGTAAGAAATGTTACTGAAAAAGTCGCGCTGTAGTTTATCAGAGCGGCTAAACATGAAAAGGCAAAGACCCTGTTTGTTCCGAACAGATTCACATCAAAGACTGGATATCTGATTTTTCTTTCCCATTTATAGAAGAGAACCAGCCCGGATAAACCGGCTATGATTAAAACAAAGCCTGATAAATCCGGAAGGAGCGTAACCCCGCACATCAGGGCGATAAGAGAAAGTCCGTATATTACCGAGCCTTTGATGTCAAATTTTTCACCTTTTGCATCGGCCCATTCACCTTTCAGTTTAAAGACGATCAGCAGAATGATTAATATTCCCAGCGGAACATTGACAACAAAGATACTTCTCCATGTAAAATTCTGTGTGAGAAAGCCTCCGAAAAAGGGGCCGCATGACAGGCCGGAATAGACTGCTGCTACGGTTATGCCGAGAGCCTTCCCCCTTTCTTCGGGGGGAAAAACCGAACTTATTATGGCAATTCCCGTGGCAAATATCATGGCGCTGCCGAAACCCTGGATTATTCTGGAGAATATAAGCAAAAAAGCTGAGCTTGAAAATGCTGCAAGAAACGATGAAAAAGTAAATATTATTATTCCGTAACGGAAGATTCTTTTTCTTCCGTAAATATCGCCGAGCTTTCCGAAGGGAAGAAGGAATATGGCGGCAGATAAAAGGTATGAAGTTGCAATCCAGCTTAAAAGAAGAGCATTGATCCTAAATTCCCTTTCAATGGAAGGAAGGGCTATATTCACGGAAGATATCGTAAAGGGCGTCAGAAAGGAGCTTGATGCCGCAACAATCAATGCTGAAATTTTTGAGGAACTTGTGGAATCGGCATCTTTCATGAGAAATGTCTTTTAATACTGTTTGGAAATCCCGCTATTTGGAGAGGTGAGCTTCACATCCAGAGGATCTATTTGTTTTTTTACAACGGCTTACCGCATTCTTTACAGCGGCCATCAGGGCCTATTACGCCGATACAGTTTCCGTCCGGGCACAATTTACGGTTTTCCCATTCCGGATCGGATTGATCAGATTCCTGATTCGAATTGCTGTCGTATGATGGAATATAGGCAGTTTCTGCAGTATTCCGAGTGCCTTCCTCCGGACTGCAAAGCTTACCGCATTCTTTGCAGCGGCCGTCGGGGCCGATTACGCCGATGCAGCTTCCGTCCGGGCATAATTTGCGGTTTTCCCATTCCGGATCGGAATCGTTTTTTTCAATATCTGTTTCCATATGCCTTATTGCCTTTGTTTCTTTTTGCAAAATAATTTATATCTTCTCATAATATTATTACAAGTTCGTCAAACTATGCCGGTTTTGCAAAATTAATATTTTTCAGTGCGGACGAACATACATTAAAAAATGGGCAGAGTCAAAGAACGACTTTTGCCGGAGATATTAATCTTTAAAAACTCAATGATATTAATGTTTATTTTATGCAGTTTTACCAAAAACCGGCTTCAGATACAAAATACTACAGGGTTGACAATAACCAGTATTTTATTAAAATATGCCGACAAAATACTTTGGCGTTTTTTTATGGGAGCAAACCATCATGCCTATTTATGAATTTTACTGCAAAGATTGCAATACCATTTACAGTTTCTTTTCTAAATCCGTAAACACAACAAAGATTCCGATGTGCCCGAAGTGTAAAACTTCAAAGCTCTCAAGGCAGGTATCTGTTTTTTCGGTTACAGGAAGAGCAAAGGAAGGTAGCGATGCCGATGATCTGCCCTTTGATGAAAGCAAAATGGAAAGGGCGATTCAAATGCTTGGAAGGGAGGCCGAAAATATAAATGAAGAAGATCCCAGGCAGGCGGCAGACCTTATGCGAAAGCTTTCAGATGCTGCGGGATTTAAACTTGGTTCCGGTATGGATGAGGCGATAAGGCGTCTTGAGAAAGGCGAAGACCCGGATAGGATAGAGTCCGAGATGGGCGATATTCTTGAACAGGAGGAGCCCTTTTCCCTGTCAGGCAAGAAAAGCGCCGGCAGATCAAAAAGGACCGCGCCCTTGCGGGATGAGACTCTGTATGATTTGTAACCTGAAGAAATACAGGTGGATACGGCATTTGTATCTTCCCGGTAAGGAAAACATCTATTTCAGATAGATTCCCGTGACCTCACCTTGAAAGGCCGGGCTTCCGGAAAGCAGTCCGGTCAGGAAAAGTAGCTGATTTCATATGATAAAGAGCATCTGACTGACTATATTCCATTTGACATCTTAATGGGTATCAGATAATTTTTAAAAGGTTAAATAAGACTCGTATTATACAATCCGTCTTTCTATCCAGCCGGCAACATTTGTCATCTAAGAGGGAATAAGATGAAAGATCAATCAAGAACAAATCAGGAACTTCTCAAAGAGAATTCCTTCTTAAAGCAGAGAATCCAGGAACTGGAAAAAACGGAATCAGAGCGCAAGCGGGCAGCGGAGATGCTGAGAGATAGCGAGCAAAGGCTTCGCAATCTGGCCGACAGTCTACCCAATGCCGTGATATATCAACTGACCGCCGAGCCAGATGGCGGCAGGCGCTTCACCTATATCAGTCGTGCGGTGGAGCGACTGAACGAAACCACGGAAGAGGAGGTTTTAGCCGATGCCGGTGTGCTCTATGGGCAGGTGTTGCCTGAATACTGCGCGGTGGTCAAGGAGCGCGAGGAGGAAGCCCTGAATAACCTGACCACTATGCGGGTCAAGGTCCAGAGCCGTCTTCCAAGCGGCCGTTTACGTTGGTTCGAATATGCCTCCACCCCAAGCCATCAGGCCGATGGCCTCCTGGTTTGGGACGGTATCGAGATAGACATTACCGAACACAAGCGCGCCGAAGAAGCGCTGCGGGAAAGCGAGAAGAAATTACGCCATATAACAGAAAATATGTTGGATTGTGTTGCTTTGGTGGATGAGAGCGGCATATATCAATACGTAACTCCATCCTACAGGGAAGCACTAGGATATGCCATTGAAGAGATGATCGGTATTACAGGGTTTAGCATTACCCATCCGGATGATCTTGAACGGGTACTGAAGCTCTGCATGGATGGTATTGAGCAAGGTTTGTGCGAAATCCGATATGAAACGAGGCTTCGCCACAGGAATGGCCACTATGTGCAAATGGAAGTCAGAACGCGTTCCTTGAAGGATACGCATGGGAAATTTTTGGGAGGTGTCGTTGCCTCTCGGGATATAACTAAACGGCTGCAAATAGATGAAGATCGCAAACAGGCGGAAGATGAGTTAAAAAAATCGGAGGAGAAATATAGGACAATCATCGAAAACATGGAAGATGGTTATCACGAAGTGGACCTCAAGGGGAATTATACCTTGTTCAACGAATCTGTGTGCAAGATGATGGGTTATGAGAGAAAAGCCTTGTTGGGAATGAACTACCGGCAATATACAGATGAGGAAAATGCCAGCAAGGCCTATAAGGTTTACAACCAGGTTTACCGAACCGGTAAACCGGTAAAGAATTTTGAGTGGCAGATTATCAGGAAGGATGGTGATCGCAGATATATCGAAGTTTCCATATCACTCATTAGGAATACGGAGGGACATCCGACCGGATTTCGGGGCATAGTGAGAGACACAACCGACCGCAAGCAGGCGGAGAATGCGCTGCGGGAATCCGAAAACAAGTTCAGAAGTTTTGCCGATCATTCGCAGGTAGGCATTTATCTGAATCAGGATGGTGTTTTAAGATATGTTAATCCGAAATTTGCAGAGATTTTCGGCTACACTGTTGAGGAGTGCTCAAACAATATGTTTTTTCGTGATCTCGTATATACTGAAGACTACGCCACAGTCAAGGAACAGGTGCGCAAGCGATTATCGGGAGAGATACAACGCGTTCATTACACCTTCCGAGGAATAAAGAAGACCGGTGAAATAATCCATGTTGAGGTTTTCGGATCTTCAATTATGTTCAATGGAAGACCTACCATCACAGGAACTATTTTGGACATCACCGACCGTAAGCTTGCGGAGGATGCTCTGAGAGAGAGTGAAAAGAAATATCGGTTGGTTCTGGAAGCAAATCCTGATCCAATGATTGTTTATGACATTGAAGGAAAAGTTATCTATCTTAATCCTGCTTTTACGAGTGTTTTTGGATGGTCACTGAAAGAACGGATTGGGAAGAAAATGGATGATTTTGTGCCTGAAGAGAGTTGGCCCGAAACACGAGTGATGATCGACATGGTGATTGCCGGAAAAAGTTTTTCTGGAATTGAAACCCGACGTTTAACCAGGGAAGGAAAGATGGTTCCTGTGAGTATCAGTGGATCCTGTTATCGGAAGCAAGAAGGGAATATTGAAGCCAGCATCATTAATTTGCGTGATATAACAGAAATCAAGCGGGTGGAGGCTGAGAAAATGAAGCTGGAGGAGCAATATCGCCAGGCGCAGAAGATGGAGGCCATAGGTCAGCTTGCGGGCGGTGTTGCGCACGATTTCAACAACATGCTGAACATTGTCATAGGTTATTCCCAGATGGCGCTGATGAAGATTGAACCATCCGGGCCGCTCTATAAAAATATCCAGGAAATCATGAATGCCGCAAGACGTTCCGCGGATCTAGTGCGGCAGCTTCTGGCCTTTGCCCGGAAGCAGACCATAGCTCCGAAAGCGCTGAACTTGAATGATACAGTTGCCGGTATGCTCAGTATGCTTCGGAAGCTGATCGGCGAGGATATCGATCTGCTCTGGATGCCTGCCGCAAACCTGTGTCCGGTGAAAATGGACCCTGCCCAGGTCGACCAGATTCTGGCCAACCTTGCGATTAATGCCCGTGATTCAATCTCCGGAGTCGGCAAGATTACCATCGAGACCGGCAATGAAGAGTTTGATGATTCGTATTGCGCTCAGCATGCTGGTTTGGTCCCAGGGCATTATGCCATGCTTGCGGTCAGCGACAACGGTTGCGGCATGGACAAAGAGACCCTGGAGCAGATCTTTGATCCTTTTTTCACAACCAAGGAGATTGGAAAGGGTACCGGCATGGGCCTTGCCACGGTTTACGGCATCGTGAAGCAGAACAACGGCTTCATCAATGTGTATAGCGAGCCGGGAAAAGGTGCGACATTCAAGATCTACCTGCCCCGGCACAAGAATAAAGGGAAGGCGATCGACGAACCACGCACGCAAGCCGAGCCTCTGACCGGCACGGAAACGGTTCTGCTTGTCGAGGACAACGAAGCGCTCCTGAAAATGGGCAAAATGATGCTTGAAGAATTGGGTTATACAGTGATGGCCGCGGGCAGTCCAAACGAGGCTATTGAACTGGCCGAACAATACGCAGGCGACATACACCTGGTTTTGACCGACGTGGTGATGCCGGAGATGAGCGGACATGACCTGCAGCGACGGCTCAGCGCCCTTTGGCCAAGTCTTAAGTTCCTGTTCATGTCCGGCTACACCGCCAATGTAATCGCTCACCGCGGTATTCTCGACGAAGGCGTTCACTTCCTCCAGAAGCCCTTTTACTTGGAGGTACTTGCCACGAAGGTAAGGGAAGCACTGGAACGACCATAGGCCTCACTGAAATTCTGACATGAAGATTGAGAACAAAAACAGGTTAAATATGGATAAAGAGATATTCGATAAGATCGAAATTATGCAAGGGGATATCACAAAACTCGCTGTCGATGCGATTGTTAATGCGGCAAACCATTCTCTTCTGGGCGGCGGCGGCGTTGACGGCGCCATACATCGCGCCGCGGGGCCTAAGCTTCTTGAGGAATGCAGGCAGCTTGGAGGATGCAAAACAGGTGAAGCGAAGATAACAAAAGGATACAATCTGAAGGCAAGACATGTCATACACACGGTAGGCCCTGTGTATAGTGGAAAACCGCAGGACAGCCTGCTTTTGTCGCAGTGTTACTTAAACAGCCTTGAGCTTGCTGCCCTTAACAATTTATATTCAATAGCTTTTCCTGCAATCAGTTGCGGAGTATATGGCTATCCTATAGATGAAGCCTGCAGGATTGCGATAGATACTGTTTGCAGGTTTTTAAAGATGAAAAAAACTTATGTAACGAAGTTGATTTTCATTCTTTTTTCCTCAAAAGATTATGATATATATGGAAAATACCTTAAAGAAATATCATGCGCCCAGCCGAAATATTAAAATAGCTGTAACGATATAATGCCATTACCGGCGTAAGGCGTCGTAATAAAATGCTCAGAAATGTAAATGTTATTTTATAATGACCCCTAACAATCTAATAAAATAAATAATTATTATCACAAGGCTGTCAAGGCGATTCTGGCACTTTAATATAGTTTTATATATTGATATTTTAATATTGATTGACAAATCCTGTTTCCATAATTAATTTACATAAAAATGAGGCAAACGGGAAAGATACCGTTTTGTTATGAGAAACTCATAACGGATTTAGTATTATTAAAATATATCGAGGAGGATTCCAATGATTGAGGTAACAACTTCGGCTACCCAGCAGATAGCCGAATATTTTAAGGGAAAAACTGTTTCACCGATAAGAATTTTTTTAAACGAAGGCGGATGAGGCGGGCCATCACTGGCAATGGCTCTGGATGAGCCTAATGATCTTGATAATATCTACGATATCGACGGATTCAAGTACGTTATCAACAAGGAGTTTCTGGAAAAAGCCAAGCCCGTTAAAGTGGATTTTCTTCAGGTGGGTTTCAAAATCACATCGGGATACGATCTCGGTGCAGGATGCACAAGCTGCGGCACCAAAGGTAGCTGCTGTTCATAATTAATATGATATCTTCACAAACCGGGCAACACCATATAAAATCGGTGTTGCCCTTTTTTTTGGAGGTTTTTACTTATGGCGCTGGTTGAGTATACTCTTGACGAAAATGTGGCAGTTATGACTTTAAACAACGGGGAAAACCGGTTTAATCCTGATTTTATCCGCTCATATATTGATATTCTGGACAAAATTGAAAAGGAGACTCAGGCGTTGACCCTTGTTGTAAAATCGGCACATGATAAAATTTTTTCAAATGGCCTGGATCTTGACTGGCTCCTTCCTGTCATTCAGAAAAACGACGTAAAAGCGGCAAAGGGATTTTTTTATTCTTTGAATGAACTGTTTAAAAGAACACTTATGTCTCCGATGCTGACCATAGGCGCCATAAACGGGCATGCCTTTGCGGGAGGCGCAATTTTTTCATGCGCTTTTGATTTCAGGTTTATGAGGTCGGACAGGGGCTTTTTCTGCGTCCCGGAAGTTGATTTGGGCATACCGTTTTTACCGGGAATGCTTGCTCTTCTGAACCGGGCCATTCCGAGGCAAAAGTTCGAGGAAATGCAGTTTACAGGAAAACGCCTGTCTGCCGCTGAATGCGCTGCGAACAATATAGTTATGAAGGCATGCCATATAAATGACCTTATGAATGAAACTTTCGCATTTGCAAAAAGTCTTAATAAAAGGAGGGCTGTAATCCTGGAGATGAAAAAAAGGGTGCATGGTGATATACTGCGAGCCCTGGATGTTGAAGATGTTCCATATATAGAATCAGGCACGTTTAATATTTGACGGCTTCGTAAAAAGTCATTCCGCTGTGTTGCGCTTCTTCTTTTGTCATTGCAGCGTACCATAAAGTACGCTTCATTCCTCAAGATTCGCGCGCCTTGCATAATGAGCTTTTTACTTTGCCGTCAGAATTTTAACTTTTTAC
>RPRI01000147.1 GCA_003818505.1 Desulfobacteraceae bacterium
CAGCCTTGTTTACCTGGTCGATTCCCTGGGACTGTTCGTTTGATGCAGCAGCGATTTCGCTTACAAGCTGGGCAACTTTGGTTGCACTGGCGGCTACTTCGCCGAATGCTTCATTGGTTCTGGCAACAAGCGCCGATCCGTCCTTCACCTTCTTGACCGTTCCCTCAATAAGATTTGCCGTGTTCTTGGCTGCATCTGCAGCCCTCATGGCAAGATTGCGGACTTCATCTGCAACAACCGCGAATCCTGCTCCTGCTTCTCCCGCGCGTGCAGCTTCAACGGCCGCATTCAAAGCCAGCAGGTTGGTCTGGAAAGCAATCTCGTCAATTGTCTTGATTATCTTGGCCGTCTCTTCACTTGCCACTGAGATCTCCTTCATCGATTCTGTCAGGCTGCCCATCGAATCGTTGGCTGTAGCAACCATCTGCTTTGATTCTTTCATGAGATTGTCGGCTTGTGTCGCATTGTCGGCATTCTGTTTGGTCATGGAGGACATCTCTTCTAATGAAGAAGAGGTCTCTTCGATGCTTGCCGCCTGTTCCGATGCACCTTCGGCCAGAGACTGGCTGGCGGATGAGACCTGTCCGGAAGCCGATGCAACCTGCCCGGCGCCCTCGGTAAGACCGGAGATGATCCGGCGGATGGGACCGACGGTGGAACGGGTTATAAGAAAACCAAGGGCCATGGCAAGACCAACGCCGGTCAGCATTGCGATCAACGCGAAAACCTTCATGAAGTTTGCCGCCGCTTCGGCTTTTCTGGCGGTGTTGGCGGCCGCATCACGGTTCATCTGTACCAGTTTATCCAGCAGTGCTGTAGCCGTATGCTGTTTTTCAAGCAACGAACCGAATGCCATATCCGATACCTTTTCCAGTTCCAAAGCATACCGGCCTGCGTCTTCGGTAAGGCTGTCAAGTTTTTTGCACGACTCAAGGAACTTGCTGTTTTCTTCTCTCCATGCGGCCCATGCCGGCACAAACTCTTTCCATATTCCTGCTTCCTCGGGTGTATGAGGCAGCGATTCATATGTTTTCCACGCCTTCTCATACTCTTCGCGAGCTTTGGCAATGTCGTCAAATTGACGCTTGCGAATTTCTTCAGGAAGGTTCGGGATGAGAAGCGTTCTCACAGTTCCATTAATACTCTCAGATTTACCTTCGATTATCAGCAGGCTGTCAACGCTCGGGAGTCGTACAAGTCCAATCTCCTCAATATCCTTATCGCTCTTGACTGCCCCGTAATAGCCGAGGATGCCCATCATCAGGGTGATTACAGCCACAACCGAAAATCCAAAAATCAGCTTGGTTCCAAGCTTCATGTTCTTAAACATCTTTACGTTCCTCCTTGATATTGGCGTATCTTTGATTGTTAATATTCGACACATTAATAAAATGACCGAATATAGAACATCGGACATTGAACCGAAAAGCGAGCGCATTCCCCGCTGATTGCGGCGGGGTTAGCGAGCAAATTAAAAACAGATGATATTCCTTACGGTTAAGATTCCCCGACCGCTCTGCGGCGGGGAGCTTCAATTTCGAATATCGGTTATTGCGCTTCTATATGCGACCTACTCTGTGTCAATGAATCTGTTGTATTCAGTATCCTGCAATTAAAATGCCAAAGAGGAAACTGTTTACTATATTGACACCGGATCACTTAAAATGGCCCTTTCCGGGCGGAAACCGATAAGAGTATCAAAAGCCATCCCGATGAACCTGAAAGTCAAATAATTGACATCAGTGTTTTTGTTTCAGATGTCAGCAGTCGGTAGTCGGTGGTCAGTTGTCAGGAACTGAATTGCTAACATCGGGTGCGTTACGCTGGTATATCAGACATCGAAATCATCTCCTTACGAATTCAACCCACGACTGTCAGCATTAAGACAGCCTGTCCACCTTCAGTCTATATTAAAAGTCCTTGAATTCCCCATCACCCATGGGAATCAATCTTTTAGGATCAACATCCCTTGATCCGGAAGCAGCAGGCTTTTTATTCTTAAGGGCAATCCTCCCTTCAGGTTTGCGTATCCCTCTGGGCCCTGAAGGAAGTGCTCCCTGATTGGGTCTCCTGTCACTGACTACTGACTCCTGGCCCCCGTTATTGCCATTTCCAGTCACGAGCGTGACAAGCTCATTTACAAAACCCTTCATCTCGTTTGCCTGGGCGGACATCTCTTCGGAAGCGCTGGCAGATTCCTCGGCAGTTGCCGCATTCTGCTGAACCACCTTGTCCATCTCCGCTACCGCCTTGTTGACCTGGTCGATTCCCTGTGCCTGCTCGTTTGATGCAGCGGCAATTTCACCGACAAGCTGGGCTACTTTGGTCGCGCTGCCTGATACCTCGCGGAAGGCTTCATTGGTTCTTGCGACCAGTTCCGATCCGTTCTTTACTTTCTTGACTGTTTCTTCGATCAGGTTTGCCGTGTTCTTTGCAGCATCGGCAGCCCGCATGGCAAGGTTGCGAACTTCATCTGCAACCACAGCGAACCCGGCTCCTGCTTCTCCCGCCCTTGCCGCTTCAACTGCCGCATTTAAGGCAAGCAGGTTCGTCTGAAAAGCAATCTCATCTATTGTTTTAATGATCTTAGCCGTTTCATCGCTGGCCTTTGCAATTGCATTCATGGACTCCGTCAGGCTGCCCATCGACTCGTTGGCTGTTCCAACATTCCGCTTCGTTTCTTTCATGAGATTATCGGCCTGTGTCGCATTGTCGGCATTCTGTTTGGTCATGGAGGACATCTCCTCTAATGAAGAAGATGTCTCCTCGATGCTTGCCGCCTGCTCGGATGCGCCTTCTGCCAATGACTGGCTGGCGGATGATACCTGGCCGGAGGCCGAAGCCACCTGATCAGCACCCTCGTTAAGTCCGGTCACAATTTCGTTTATGGGACGGGAAATGGACCGGGCCATGAAGTAAGCAAATAATAAACCGGCAGCACCAATTATGACTATTGCCGTAAGGATGTAATAAAAAATAGGATTAAGTTCTTTTTCCACGTCATCGATATAAATTCCAGATCCGATGATCCAGCCCCATTCGGGAAATCCTTTCACATAAGATATTTTAGGAACCGGCTTGGATTCACCGGGTTTGGCCCAGTAGTAATCTACAAAACCAGCGCCCTCATTCTTGACTTTATCCGCAAAGGCGACAAATAATCTCTTCCCATTCGGATCCATATTTTCCGAAAGATCCTTTCCGTCCAGCTCAGCCTTGATGGGGTGCATGATCATCCGGGGTTTCATGTCATTGATCCAGAAATAATCATCTTTTTCATATCGCAGGTTCTTAATTACCTGCAAAGCCTGCTTTTTACCCTCTTCCATCGGCAAGGCGCCGGCCTTTACCTGCTTGGCGTAAAACTCCAGGACTCCCCATGCGGTTTCAACCACATGCCTTGTTTTCAAGTACTTGGCATCATACATGTTTTGCCTGATCTTTGGATATAAAAAGACAATGGTCAGTGAAAATCCGAAGATAATCAAAACCCCAAGCAATATAATCCGAGTTGATAATTTGAATTTGTTCAACATAAAACACCTCCTTGTTTTATATAAAAGGTAGTGATGTTGAGTATATTATTTAAACAAACTGCCAACGATTAAATATTCTTGCCGCAAATCTTATACGGCACATTTCCGGCGGTGAATGCCACCTCCTGAGGTTAATAATAAAGTCTTATATTTATTCTTAACCTTTACTGGTATTATCGGTATAAATTGGGCATAACTTTAAATTTTGAGTAATATGGTATAAAAACCGATAGATTTGTTTATTTTGTAAAATGGTAATTATGATGTCAGAAAGAAAAAAAATTAGTATCCATCAGGAAACTAAAAAATTAAAACGTTAAAAATTGAAAGTTTACGCAACAAGATGCGGAGAATTTTCCATGGAAGAGAATAATGTCTGTTTTGATTCGACCGATAACTCGTAGAAAGCTCAAGCTAATGAGATTGCACTTTCCCGATCACTTGAACCCTTGATCTTATTATACTTTTCTGTAGATACTGGGCTGGATATATTTAAAAGGATGATCGATGGTATTGAGGCTTTCGGCGCCGCCGATAATAAAATAACCGGATGTTTTTAACGCGCCACAAAGTTTGTTGGTTATCTGTGCTCTTGTTACATTATCAAAATATATAAACACATTTCTGCAGAATATTACATCAAATTCCCGGCTCATGGTTGGATCAGATAGCAGGTTATATCGCTGAAAAGAGACCATTTGCATTATTTCATTTTTTACCCGGACATGGTTCTCCCATTTTCCCATACCCCTCTGGAAATACTTCTTTATTAAATGATTGGGCATGCTCTTTGTTTTTTCAATGGCATAGATGCCGTTTTGCCCGATTTCAAGCATTCTGGTAGATATGTCGGAAGCATGTATTGCCGGCCTGAATCCTTTTTCAAGGCAGTGGATGGCCACTGAATATGGTTCTTCACCGCTTGATGAGGCTGCACACCATATCTTCAAGTGGTCACTCATGAGATGTTCAAAATGATGACTTTCTCTGAAGAAATAGGTGTGATTGGTGGATATGGCATCAAGAAAATTCACCAGCTCATGTGGGTCGCTTTCAAGAACCTTCAAATATTCGGCAATGGAATCAATTCCTGTGGAGCGCAGACGCTTGGAAAGGCGTGCCTGGAGAAGCTGCTGCTTGCCGTCGTTAAGATTAATCCCACACTCACTATATACAAGTTCACAGAATTTCTTGAATTGCCCGGATGTCATGTCCATTTATGATTGCCCTGTAAGTTTGCGCCTGTTATTCACCATGAAACTTAATGCAATGTTTATGCCAGTGGTCGGAAGTCGGAGGTCGGAAGACTGCTTTTTTGTCAAAAAGGGGGCTGGGTTATTGAGCATGGTTCCCAACATGGCGCCTGTTTCTCTGCATTTCTTCGTGAGGCGTTCATGCTCTTCACAGGGTAGGTAGCCGCAATCTTTGGAGAAATCCAACCAGGTCTCTGTTTCACTGTTCTCCGCATCGGAATCTGTCAGCTTACTGACAAAATGCGCACCATACCGCCTTTTTGCCCAAGCTTCTCTGAGGTTCGCACAAACTGCCCGTGATTATCTCCTGACCTGATATTATTAATGAATACAGGATGTTATGCGTATTCTTCACGAAAGGGAATTAAGCCATCCGGGTCGTTGAGCATTGTCGCCTTTCTTCATGTAATCAGTTAGGCCTTCATCGGAAAAACAGGGATGTGGTCTAAAAAGTCAATACTTGACAATGTTGATAACAGCGGTACTGCAAAATGTAACCATTACGGCTTGCTATGCTGAATACGCCGTAATCTATTTTCTACCCAGTTCATCCCTTATCGCTATACCGATCGTTTCGATCATATAAGGTTTCTTGACATATGGTCCAGCTCCCAGCTTCTGAGCCTCCCTGGATCTATCAGTCTCTGAAAAGCCGCTGACGATGACCGCTTTCTGAAGAGGATTGATTTCAAGAACCAGCTTGTAGGTATCCAAACCATCGATACCGGGCTCCATAATCATATCCAGAACAAGGATGTCCGCTTTATTGCTTTTGAGATATTCCACCGCATCTTCGCCGCTGGAAACTGCGTTAACCGAGTAGCCCAGTTGCGTAAAAAGGGTAGTTGCCACTTCTCTCTGTTCCTTCACATCATCAACTACCAAAACAGTTTCCCCACGGCCCGTGTACTGATCCATAGGTGTCTTCTGCAGTTCCGCCGCCGCCTTTTCTCTTGTTGCAGGAAAATAGAGCGTAAAGGTAGTTCCCTTTCCTTCTGTACTCTGGACATCTATGTAACCATCGTGATCCTGAACGGCTCCCTGGACAATAGCCAGTCCCAGACCCGTCCCGCTTCGCCTCATGGACTTCTTTGTATAGAAGGGCTCATATATTTTTTTCAATTCGGAAGCGGGAATACCCTTTCCCGTATCCGATACCGTCAAGACCACATATTCCCCTTCCGCTACTGTCTGAGAACCTTCGATTGCCTTGTCGATATAGCGGTTCTCTGTTTTAATTATCACTTTTCCACCACCGGCAATAGCTTCCACCGCATTCGACACCAGGTTAAAGACCGTTTTCTCGAGATGGACCGGTGATCCACTGATATTGAGCAGATCTTTTGCCAAATCTGTCCTGACGATTACGCTGGGGTGATAGGCTACCAACTTATCAAATTCAGGGGTCGCGATAAGATCGGCAATAATCTTGTTAACTTTAGCTACCTCCATTACCCTGACGCCCCTTCTCGTCAACGTCAGTAAATCCTCGACGATGGCGGCGGCTTTTACACTGGACTGGACAATATTGATCGCATATTCCTTTAAGGGATTGTCTGCCGGTATTCTTATCGTAAGAAGCTCCGAGTACCCTGAAAGCACACCAAGAACATTATTAAGATCATGAGCAACTCGTCCCGCCAACTTCCCCAGCACCTCCATCTTCTCGGCATTGTGCAAACGCTCTTCAAGGTTTCTCTTTTCCTGCTCCGCACGCTTGCGCATAGTGATGTCCAGCATGGTACCGGTAACAGTAGGCCTGCCATCCAACATAATTGAAGATCCGAAAATCTCAACATGGATTAATTCCCCTGTTTTCTTTATTCCTCTGAAGCCGTAATGAACTGATTGTATTTCCCCTGTTGCTCGCTTGCGAACCTGTTCCTGGACGATGTCGAAGTCTTCTGGATATACAAGCTGGCGAAAGTGCATATTATTGAGGCATTCCTCGATGGTGTAACCGAAAATCTCTGCGAATTTCGAATTTACGTAACTGAAAATACCATCCTGAATCATATAAATACCTACCAGTGAATATTCGGAAATATTTCTGAACTTGTTTTCAGAATTCCGCAGCGCCTCCTCGTTGCGAATTCGCTCCGTTAAGTCCATACCAAGGCAAGTAACATCAATGATCTTTCCTTGTAAGTCTTTAGTGAGGACGTTTGCCCAGGAGATAAGACGCAACTCACCGTTCTTTATCACAATATCGTTTTCATATGTTGAGTGTCCTGCTGTATCCTCCTGGCGCATGACCGCTTTGAATACGTTTCTAATTTCTTCACGGATTTTTCCAGGAATAAAAATGTCAAACCAATCCTGACCTATGATTTCTTCCGCTTTCCATCCGGTCAGTTTCTGAAAGTGATCGTTTACAAAGATAATTTTGCCGTCTGAATCCAGGGAAATGCCTATTTGAGGTGTGTTTAAAAGAATATACCGACACTTAAGCTCGGATTTAATCAAAGCCTCTTCCGCCAGCTTGTGCTCGGTGATGTCGCTCAGCACGACGCGGCACACGGGGGCGCCGTCAGCGTCCTGCGCGGCGGTGGCGACCAGATGCGCCCAGAATGCCGTTTCGTCCTTTTTTACCATCCGCAGTTCGAATGCCTGCGGTGCGCCTGTTTCAAAAAGCTGTTTGCGGTGCAGGTAGTAGATGTTCTGGTCTTCATTGATAATAAACCGGGTTAATGGCTGTTTGACCAGAGCGCTTCTCGGCAAGCCCAGCAAGGCTGCGGCTGTGAGGTTGGCTTCCAGGATCAGTCCTTTTTCGCTCACTGTGACATAGCTCACCGGCGCCAGATCGTAGAGGTCTAAATAGCGCGCCTGTGAAGCTTTCAGTTCCCTCTGTGTCAGGCGCAGCTCCTCATTCTGCATCTCCAGTTCAATCTGATGCACCTGTAGTTCTTGGATAGTCCGCTTTACCTCTGCCTGAGAAATTTTGTCGATATTTTCCGGCAACGCTTTTTCCAAGGCAATTTTTTCGGCACGCTCGCGCAAGGCAACAGGCTTGGGTTCGGATTCTGCGGCCTTGTTCTCTTTTTTCATTATTATATCACCTTTCCCATTCTTCATTGGATATTCATCTTTTTCCCCTTCAGCCTGCAGTCTTTCTCTTTCGCCCGTTCCGTTGTCGCAATCGCGTACATTTGCCCGTCCTCATTTACCAAAGCTGTGTAAATTATCGAGACATCCACGATAGAACCATCTTTAGCGATCCGCTGTGTTAGATGCGGCTCCAGAATTTCAGCCTGGCTAAGCTGGTACACCCTGGCCAATGCGTCCTTTCGCAGCCCCTCAGGGATCCGATCGCGGACGTTCATCGCCAGCGCCTCAGCCTCACTCCAGCCATACATCCGCACCGCGCCAGGGTTCCATGCGATTATGCGGCCATCGAGACCCTGCATGGTGATGGCATCGTGCGCGTCGCGCACGACTACGGCCAGACGCAACAGATCATTGCCTTTGCGCAGCACATCCTGTATCTTCTTTATCTCGGTTATATTCTCAAAGGTGATCACCACGCCCTCAATTACATTATTCATCGTGCGGTAGGGCATAATGCGCATCGTGTACCACATGCCCTCAAGGGTTTGCACTTCAACCTCTTTAGTACTAAGGTTGTCCAACACGGCTTTTACGTCCGCAATCAGGCGGTCGTATCCTGCAATATTGGAGACGATATGAGCCACAGGCCTGCCCACATCGCTCTGGATCAGATTGATGATCCGGGTGGCGGTCGGGGTGAAGCGCAGGATACGCAGTTGATGGTCCACAAAGACCGTAGCGATGCCCGTGCCGGCCATAAGATTGTTCATGTCGTTGTTGGTTCGCGAAAGATCCGACACCTTGGTTTGCAGTTCGTTGTTGACCGTGGCGAGTTCCTCATTGACCGATTGCAGTTCTTCCTTGGAGGTTTCCAGTTCCTCGTTTGTTGATTGCAATTCTTCGTTGACTGACTGCATCTCCTCATTGGAAGATTTAAGTTCTTCGTTGGAAGTCTCCAGTTCCTCATTGGCGGTCTGAAGGTATTCCTCCTTGGCCCGCAGTTCCTGCTGGAGCTCCGCAATGCGGGCAGCCGCTGTGGGAGATGTGTCTTTGTCACCGCCGGCACGCGTACCGGCTTTCTCCGGTCTTACGACTACACTCTTCCTTCGTGTTGCCGGGTCGGTCTGATCTTGCGCTTCCTTCAGGATGACCAGATAAAGGGGCGGCTCGGGTGATGCGGCGGGGCCTGCCGCTACTGGGCGGATGGTCAGGTTGAGTGTGGTGAAATCGCCGTTGGTTTTGACGCGCAGGCCATTGTGGCGCACAATGTCTTTTGTCCCCACGGCTTTGTGCAGTGCTTTGGTCAGATCGCGCTTCAATCCTTCGCGTGCCATTTTCAAAATATTAATAATTCCGACCTCGCCTGCGGTAGTCTCCAGATACATCCCGGTGCGGCCGTGGACATAAAGAATGTCACCATTTCCGTTGACGAGCGCGCTCGCCGGAGCGACCTGCTGCAAGAGCACCTGTTCGGTCAGTTCCCGCAGCGGCAGTTTTTTGAAAGCACCCGTCTTTCCCGCGGCTTGCGGAAGCGCTATATCGATTGCCGTCATGGGCGGCAGAAAACGGCTCAGAGACGCGCGTCCCGCACTGTGAAAATCGTCTTTGCGCTGATACAACTTCTGCTTGCGGTCATGCGCGGCAAAGAGATCGTCAAACTCGCCTACGGTCTCCGATGTGCCCAAAAAGAGAAAACAACCCGGGTTCAAGGCGTAGTGAAACAGGGGGATGAGTTTTTTCTGCAAACCACCGCCCATGTAAATCAGAAGGTTGCGGCAACTGATCAGATCAAGTTTGGAGAATGGCGGGTCTTTGATCACATTCTGCTCGGAAAAGACCAGCATATCACGGATGGATTTGTGGATGCGGTAGGCGTTGCCTTCTTGCTCGGTTCCAAAAAAGCGCGTCAATCGCTCCCGTGAGATGTCGGCGGCGATGCTGGCCGGATAGAGGCCGGCACGTGCTGTAGCAATTGCATTGCTGTCAATATCGGTGGCAAAGACCTGCACCTTGAAACTACGTTTTATTG
The DNA here is from genome assembly GCA_003818505.1 of Desulfobacteraceae bacterium. Lineage (GTDB taxonomy): Bacteria > Desulfobacterota > Desulfobacteria > Desulfobacterales > RPRI01 > RPRI01. Next base: position 9,867 of record RPRI01000147.1, read on the forward strand.
CTTCCTGTCTTTCGGCAAGCAGGATGGCGAGGGAATAGGCTTCCTCTCCGGTGGAACAGCCCGGCACCCAGATACGGATTACGGAATCCGCACCCTTACCGACAAAAAGCTTCGGAATAACCTGTTCCTCAATCATTGTGAAAGCCGTGGGGTCGCGGAAAAAATTGGTCACACCGATCAACATGTCGCGAAAGAGAGCTTCCACCTCTACCGGTGTCTGCTGCAAATACTTGACATAACCGTCCATCGTGTTGATCTGATTGACGGCCATGCGCCGCTCAATACGGCGATTAATCGTGGATGGTTTGTACTGGGAAAAATCGTGACCGGTCTGGGCGCGCAACACGATAAATATCTTTTTGAGCGTGTTTTCGACCTTGGGCGCGGGGACTTTGCCGGTATGATGAAGCTTCCCGAAGGCATGGGCCACATAGGCGATGATTTGGGCGGGCATCTCCGCCGGCGGCAGTTCGTAATCCACAAGCCCGGTACCGATGGCGCTGCGTGGCATGCCGTCATACTCGGTGGAAGCGGGAATTTGGGCCATGACCATGCCGCCTTCACCCTTGATCGCTCTCACGCCCAAGGTTCCATCTGAGCCTGTGCCGGAAAGGACGATGCCGATTGCACGGTCGCGCTGATCATGGGCAAGCGACCTGAAGAAGAAGTCAATCGGCAGTCGCTGGCCGCGGGGCGCGGCTGGTTCCATCAATTGGAGAGTACCGTTAAGAAAAGCCATGTCGCGGTTGGGGGGAATGATATAGGCGCAGTTGGGCTTAACTTCCATCCCGTCCTGGACCTCGAATACCTGCATGCGGGTATAGCGCCGGATGAGGTCGGTAAGTATGCTCTTGTGGTCTGGGGCCAGGTGCTGCACGAGCACAAAGGCCATGCCGGGGTCTGTGTCGGCGGGCATGCCGGAGAAGAAAGCCTCGAAAGCTGCCACCCCCCCGGCGGAGGCGCCGATGCCGACGACGGGGAAGGGCGTATCCGTACCGCGATCGATAACTGCCTGCGGCGTTGGAGTTTCTGAGGGGACAGAGTTCAAGTCTTTTCCCTTCGGCTTCTGCTTGCGATCCGGTATGATTTTTCTTTTCATGATGAATATCTCCTAAAATCCTTATCGAATGACCACCGGCCCCGAGGCATAGCTGTTATGAAGAAACGCTGCCGTCTATTTCGGGCTGTTAGGAATTTCTTGCCATTTGAAATCAACGGCTTTTCCTGAATGAGACTGGTTGAGGATTTCAGGAAGCTATGCGGCTATACTTGCACAAGAAAGAATTGTATGTCAAGACTTTATATAGTAAATAATAGTATTATATTCAATAAGATATAATACCTGTATCCCGTATCCCTTTCCATCCACAACCTCATACCCTGTTCCTTCTCTGACCTCATAAACCTTTTTTCTTAAAAGCACTTGGCCGCGGTTGGGTCTTCATAAAAGCGTATGCCCATTTTCTGTCATGAGATGTGTTTTATGCTTTTAGGAAGTTTTTGTTTTATAAGAAAAAGATGAAGATATAGGAAAAGTAAACCACCACAGATCTTGTCAATGGTAGTTTACTGTTTAGCAATATTTAATGCGTGTTTCAGGTCCGTATCATTTGAATAAGTATTAAATTCCGCGGCCCGTTAATCCGATTTGATCCAGAAGATTATTATCAACCATGTCTTTAAGTTCAATTAATGCGAGCCTTTATATTATGGATTTCCCAGTATTCTCTGTTCGTGATTTTTTCCTTTGAAAAAACAAGTGTTCTGCCATGAAATAATTTTGACAATATTGACATGGTGAGTAGAGTAGTCCGGTTTCTCCCCATACGTAAGGTTGGCTTGTTACCATGTGAAAGGGGTTTCAATATTATGTTAACCCGCAGTTATCAATTTCCCACCTTTTAAGTTTTGCAAACGCTTCTTGAGCCGCCTTTAAGAGCATCTTAATTTCAGTGGGTTTGACAAAAAAATCGTCAAAACCGGCAGCACGACACTCTAAAAGACCATAAAGATTGCTGTAGCCGGTAAACGCATGAATAATGCCGACCTTATTTTCTATCCGGATCTTCTTGCACAGCTCTACACCACTCATACCGGGAAGTTTAATGTCAAGAAACATAACCATAATACTTTCTTTTTGAAGGATCTTCAGTGCCTCTTCTGCGTTTTCTGCAGTAAATACCGTATAGCCGGCTGAGCCGAAAGCTTCTTTCAGCATACCCAGCAGAAGCACTTCATCGTCAACTACTAAAATTTTTCCTTCATCCATAGTGGCCCCCTCTCAGTCTATTCAATGTCTTCGCCGGAACTCCCATTGATATTTATAATCCGGCAGAATCCCGCATAATCCTGAG
>RPRI01000148.1 GCA_003818505.1 Desulfobacteraceae bacterium
ATAATAATGCCTCCTTGAAAAAGAGTCGTTAAAAATGTTTACCAGTCTTTTGCATGGCGGATCGCTCCGAACTCGGAACCCATATATCCCCTTGTAAAGACAAAGAAGATCATGTGGCTCAGTCTTGTAAAAGGTATTGCAACCAGCATGATTTCCCCTGAAAGGATATGGATGAACCCCATGACCTTATAGCCGGCGAACTGGTGATATGTCCAGAAACCCGTGATAAAAGGGGCTGCAACTATGGCAAGTATCAGAAAGTCCGAAGGGGATGTAAGAAATTTAACTTCAGGCTGAACAATCCTGCGGACAAGAAAGTAAACGCATGAACCCACAACAATAAGCGTCATAACATCGGCAGTGGAATCGGATAAAAACCACCAGCTTATGTTCCATGATTCCTTGATAAGAATTATATGAGCGAATAGAAAAAGCGGCACAGCAAGAAGACAGATATGGAATGCGAAGGTTACAATGGTGAAGACAGGGTGCTTTTTCATGTTTTCGCTTCTGAAAGGTATTATCCAGTGGAAAATCGAACGAAGGGCATAACGGAGGCTCATGTAGTCGTAAACAACAGGGTCCTTTTTCTTTGCAAGAGCAGCCATTGAGATAAATCGGTAAATGCATCCTCCTATAAAAAGAACGAAGGAGACCCACACAAGAGGACCACTGACAAAATTATAAATGTCATGCATAGCTTGTTCTCCTTTTAACCAGAGATATCGGTAATGGGCATAACACGCCTGAAATATTTATTTTCGTTACTTCCTGTTTCTATGGCCTTTATCAAAATTTTTCCGGAGTCCGGACTGAAAACAGGGTTCCAGGCGGCCGCGAACTCCTCTTTTAAAGGCCTCCCGTTGACAACGATAGTGCAGCGACCGTTTTTTTCGACCTTCGCCGCTACATTTTTTCCATCGGGGCTGAAAACAGGCTGCCATGCCATGTCGTATGTATCCCACCGGTTTCCATCCACAACCACGGTCCATTTTTCATTTTCTTTTCCAAGACATGCAACCCTCTTCCCGTCGGGACTGAAAACAGCGTCGGTGACCATGTCGCCGAAAGTGATTTGCCAGGGATTACCATCAACGGCGACAGTCCATCGGCCGAATGCAGAAGCAACAATCGCAGCAATTTTTTTACCGTCCGGGCTGTATATATGGTGCCATAGCTGGAAAAATTTCCGATCCCAGAGTATTTTACCATCTTTTGCCAGAAGCCAGCTTCCGGCGGACCTTACCGGCGCGGTAACTGAACCATCAAAGGGGCAGAACTGAGGTTCCCAGACCGAGGCAAAACTTTTCTCCCATGGGATGCCATCGACCGCGATTGTGTAATCATAAAGGCTTGTTCTGACTCCGGCAGCCACGCGCTTTCCGTCGGGACTGAAGGCGATATCCCAGACGTTAACAAAATTTCTGCCCCAGGCAGTTCCGTCAACAGCAACGGAATAACAGCCTTCCTGAAATTTGAAGATTTCGGCCTCCTTGAAAGGAATTGTCTGGACTACCGCAGCCGACCTGCTTCCGTCGTCGCTGATGGCAAGTCCGGTCATATTTGAAAAACCCGTTTCCCACGGCACATTATTCAGCACGGCATAGTATTTTCTTTCTCTCTGAGCCAAATGAATTATGTTTTTACCGTCCGCGCTGAAACGCGTGTCCCATGCAAACTCGAATTTTTCTTCGGGCGCCTGAGCGTCGATTGCGAGGGCCCATTCTCCGGCATCAGAGACAAAAGCCGTAAGTCTTCCGTCGGGCGAGAATCTCGGATACCATATTTTGTCGAATGTGTTTTCCCACAGGGCGCCGTTTTCACAGATAGTGAAAACTTCGTCATCGGGGGGTTTTACTACCGCTGCTATTTTCTCTCCATCCGGACTGACATACGGCTCTTCAACCCATTGGTAGCTGCTTTTCCACTCGCCGATATCAGCAATTGCTCTCTTTCCATCGTCCCAGTCCCAGCTGATAGTATTGTTCATGGTTGTTTCTCCTTTTCAGCCTTTTCCCAGTTGCATATGATAGAATCGTAATCTAAAGGTTTTATATGATTCATTTGAGTCCGGTTTTTAAGATTTTAAAATACGATGGAAATCTTCCATATTATATCTGTAATTGTTTGGCAATAGCATATAAAAGCAAAATCATAAATATTCCGGAATCAACCCGATGAGAGTTGCAGAGAAGAGAAGGCATGCAGGCGTCAGGAATTCAAGGATAAAAAGAAAATGCATATAAATATCAAGGCACTAACCTTACTGCCCGACGCTGGCGCATGAAGGACTAAAATGGTATGATATAAATTGATATTTTGCAATTGCATGTAAATTGGTTTTACCTGGAAACAGTCCTTTTGTAATGACCTGGCGTAAATCCGTCTGTTTCCCTGCCGGAAACCCGCTTTTTTATCCGGAATATATTTCAGGATGAACACTTATTGGGAGAAGAACCGGTCTGATGAACAAAAACAGGTAAAATTATTTGTGATATTAACCCTCAATGTGTTATATCGGCTGTAAATAGTTTCCATCCGGAAATGGCCCTTTTGAGCGATCTCTGTGTCAATCCGCGGGATTTCTTGTGCGACATACTATGCGTATGTCTTAAGCGCAATCCCTTGATTTCCTTGAGCTTGCCCAAAATTGCCTATTCCCGAATTGGAAACTTAACTGTGTCCGAGCTTGGTTTCCGGATGGACACTGTTTAATTCGTTTATCCCTGAAAGAAATATTCAATGTCAGATAACAGCCTCTGGACAGTTGTTGTATTGGACGATGAAGAAGACATCCGGGATGTCATGGCCATTATGTTACGGGATTCCGGATATTGCGTGGAAGTCGCTTCCGACGGTTCATCGGGAATAGCTTTGTGCAGGCGGATACAGCCCCGGATTGTAATTACGGATATCAGGATGCCGGGAATTGACGGTCTTAAGGTCCTTGAGACTCTGAAGAAGGATATGCCGGATATTGAAGTTATCGTGGCGACTGCTTTCGGTGAAATGGATGTCGCGGTAAGAGCCCTTCAGCTTGACGCATCGGATTTTATTACAAAGCCGGTGAGCCACGATGCCCTTTTCATGGCATTAAAGCGCGCTAAAGAGCGCTGGTCCGCAAGAAGACAGATAAAAGAGTATACCGCCATGCTGGAAAGAGAGGTTGTCGATCAGGCCCGAACTCTTCACCAGGATAAGATGATGTCGCTCGGGAGGCTTGCTGCAAGCGTAGCCCACGAAATCAACAACCCTCTTTCAGGAGTCTTGAACTATGTCCGGCTTATGCTTCGTATTTTAGATAGAGGCCCGTTGTCGGATGAGAATCATGAAAAATTTATTAATCAACTCGGGCTGGTCGAAAGTGAAATCAGCCGCTGTTCCCAGATAGTTTCAAGCCTTTTAACCTTTTCCCGCAAATCCGATCCGGCTCTTGCCAGATTAAGAGCGGAAGATCTTATACAACGTTGCGCGCTTTTGAGCCGCCACAAACTCGAGCTTAGTAAAATCGAACTTAAAGTATCCGTAGTTCCTTGTTTACCGGATGTTGAGGGGGATTTCAACCAGCTGCAGCAATGTGTGATAAATCTTATATTCAATGCGATCGATGCGATGCCGGGCGGAGGAACTCTTGATCTGTCGGCGGAAAGAGATTCCTCAGGAGTTTTTGTGAAAATAAGCGTTAAAGATACGGGGAGCGGAATTTCAGAGAAAGATCTCCCCCGCATTTTTGAGCCTTTTTATACTACCAAGAAGGACGGATATGGTGTCGGGCTCGGCCTTTCAACTGTTTATGGAATAATGGAACGGCATAAGGGAAGCGTAGAGGTTAAGAGCCGCCCCGGGGGGGGCGCGATTTTCACGTTACTGATACCCGTAGCTAAGTCTTAGTGAAATATCAGTTTACAATTGAACGGAAACCTTATTGCGCAACATGCCCTTTAATCAGTTTCCATCCGGAAATGGCCCTTTTGAGCGATCTCTATGTCAATCTGCGGGATTTCTTGTGCGACATACATTGCGTATGTCTCCTCGCAATCCCTTGATTTCCTTGAGCTTGCCCAAAATTGCCTATTTCCGAATTGGAAACTTAACTGTGTCCGAGCTTGGTTTCCGGATGGACACTAATTAGATGTTGTTCAAATGCCCCGCACAACCGAACCGGGAGATAACATGTTGCCGAAATCAAGCGCCAATAACAAAAAGCATGTGCTCAGCGACCAGTGGCTTGAGGTTTTGGATGAATTGAATGTCGGGGCTTTTACCGTGGATAGCCGACGCAAAATATCATCCATGAACTGTACTGCTCAGGCGCTGATGGGGCTGAAAGAAACCGAGGTTCTGGGAAAGGATTGCCGGGAGGTTTTCTGCGGAGTTCCCTGCATGGTAAAATGCCTCTTTAAAACCGGGAAGGGCTGGGATGATGAGGATTCCGCCGTTAAAATCTCGGAGCCTTTCGATCTGCACAGGCTCGTCACGCGTCTTGCAACCCCGATATATGATTATGACAAGAAAATGGTAGGCTGTCTGACCATTTTGCAGAATCATTCCCCGATTGCCGATTTGATAAACCGTGTTCATTTTGAGGAGCGGAGCCTTAAAATGATCCTGGAAAATATTGATACGGGAATATTTACCGTAAACCGTGGTGGTTATATCACGTTTTTTAATACTGCCGCCGAGAAGATTTCGGGATTTGCGAGGAATCAGGTTTTAGGCAAACCATGCGCCGCCTTGTTTGAGAACAGGGGAGAGTATGATCTTGAAATGCTCAGGGATTGCATTGAAAACGGAAATGCCCGGAACAGCATCAAAGGCAGAATGAAAATGTCGGGAGGAGAAATAATTCCTGTGCGCGCCAGTTATATGGCCTTGAGAAATGAGAAGGGTGCAATTGTCGGAGGCCTTGCGACCTTTCATGATCTTACGGTGGTTCACCAGCTTAACAAGGCCATCAGCGAACGGTATACCTTTCATGATATGATAGGCAAAGATCCTTCCATGCAGAAAATATTCGATATCGCCCGTGTTGTTGCTGGAAGCAGCTCTACGGTCCTTATCGAAGGGCCGACCGGAACGGGGAAGGATCTTCTGGCAAAGGTCATACATTCTGAAAGCAACCGGGCCGGCCGGCCTTTTGTAAAAGTAAATTGTGCCGCCCTGCCTGAAAATCTTCTTGAATCTGAGATGTTCGGATACGTTAAAGGCGCCTTCACCGGTGCGGATCGTGATAAACCGGGAAGATTCCAGGAGGCTGCCGGCGGAACAATCCTTCTCGATGAGATAGGAGACCTTCCGCTCTCTCTTCAGGCCAAATTGCTTCGTGTTCTTGAAGATAAGGACTTTTATCCGCTGGGAAGCCGTCATCCTCTTCATGTGGATGTTCGTATCCTTTCCGCAAGCAACCGGGGGCTCGAAGGTCTGGTCGACAAGCGATTGTTTCGTGAGGATCTGTATTACCGGCTAAATGTGCTGCGGATTGAGCTTCCGCCGCTTAAAAACAGGAGAGCCGATATCCCGATTCTTATACGACACATAATGAGAAAGTATTGCGCCTCAGGCGATAACCAGCCGAAAGATATTTCCGAACAGGCAATGGAAATCCTCCTTAACTATAATTATCCCGGGAATGTACGCGAGCTCGAAAATATACTTGAGCATGCTTTGATCATAAGCCAGTCGGATATTATCGAACTGAACCATCTGCCGGATTACATTCAAAAACGCTACAAAACACAGAGCGCTGTCTTGCCGGAGAGACCTCTGCACCGAAAACAGGATTCCGGAAACAAGGAAAGAGAAATCATAATAAAAGCCCTCAAACAAAACAACTGGAGCCGTGTTAATGCAGCTTTAGCTTTGAAAATGGATCGGTCAACCCTCTGGCGAAAGATGAAACACCTTAATATTACTATGTAATTCTGGCCACAAGAGCTTTGCATATCCCACGACACGACAAAAGTGGATTATGTCTAAAATCTCTTATTGCAGCGACGGCACTCTATGTTGCATGAAACGTTGCATGAATTGCCATTTTGCTGCAACGCATCATTTTTATTTTTGTTATTTAAAATAGTTGGCAGTTTTTATTCATTTTATCATGTTGCACATGAGACATCCTCCGCTGGTTTTATCCGCTGCTGTTATTGACGGTTATATATATTATCATATTGTAATCGATTGACATTTATCTGCCTCATCATCTCTGGCACAGAGTGTGCTTGTATTGCGAAGTAACTGTTTTTTTTGCCGGCCTCCTTTTTATTTTTACAGACAAGAGATCTTTGTATAACACCCTATTAAAGCCCATTACCCATGCAGGGCCCGAATTGGAGATATTCAAAGCTTTCAGACAGACCATTCATAGTTGCCTTAGGAAAATTTATGCAGCCAAAAACCAAAAAGAAAAATATCATGGTTGTAGGTTATGAGCTCGATATGCTGATTTTCCTTGCAAACCTGTTACAGAATGAGGGCTTTAAGGTCTTGGCGGTCGACAACGGTCCGGAAGGGATAAGCAAAGCGCAGAAGAATCAGCCCGCCCTTGTAATACTCGATGTCATGATGCCCGGCGAATCCGGAATCAATACTTACCGCTTACTTAAAAACGACAAGATGTTGAACCGGATACCGGTTATAATGCTTTCAGCCATAGACAGGGAAACCTTTTTTCATTACCAGAAATTTGACGGCTTCAAGACCGGGCAAGGAATTCCCGAGCCCGAAGCATTTCTTGAAAAACCGCCTGAAGCGGAAGAGCTTATCAGGCTGGTAAATGAATTGATCAGATAGGGAGAGAAAATTCATGTCTGTCAGAATAGGCTTTTATATCTGTCACTGCGGGATAAATATCGCCGCAAAGGTACGCGTTGAAGAGGTTGCAGCGTTTGCGCGGAAAATAAGAAATGTGGTGGTAGCCAGGGATTATAAATTCATGTGCTCCGATCCCGGCCAGGAAATGATAGAGAAGGATATCAGGGAATATGGCCTGAATCGGGTTGTGGTTGCCTCCTGTTCTCCCCGGCTGCATGAAAAAACATTTCGCGGAGCATGCGAGCGCGCCGGGCTTAATGCTTACATGTTCCAGATGGCCTCCGTGCGCGAGCAGGTTTCATGGGTAACTCCGGATGAAGACGAGGCTACCCGCAAGGCCAAAAATCTCGCGGCTGCCGCCATTAACCGGGTCAACTATCACGACAGCCTTGAAACACGCGAGGTTGATGTCCATCCTGATATAATGGTGGTGGGCGGCGGGATATCGGGAATGCAGGCCGCGCTGGACATCGGCAATGCCGGCTATAAGGTATATCTGGTCGAAAAAGAGACCACCATCGGCGGCCATATGCTGCAGTTCGATAAAACATTCCCCACGCTTGACTGTGCTGCCTGTATCGGCACGCCCAAAATGGTAGAAGTAGCCCAGAATTCCAATATCAAGCTCCTTTCTTACAGTGAAGTCAAGGAAGTCTCCGGGTATATCGGCAATTATATAGTTAAAATACGCCGCAAGCCGCGCTATATAAAAGAAGGTGTTTGTACGGGCTGCGGTGAATGCGCAAACGTCTGTCCGGTATCCGTTCCAAGTGAGTGGGATGAATCCCTGGGCAGCCGAAAGGCCATTTACAGATCTTTTCCCCAGGCAGTACCGATCACTTTCTGTATCGATAAAAAGGACCGGGCGCCATGCGTGATCACCTGCCCGGCCGGAATCAACGTTCAGGGTTATGTGCAGTTGATCGGTCAGGGAAAATACAAAGAGGCCGTTCAGCTGATTATGGAAAAACTGCCCCTGCCTGGTGTGCTGGGACGTGTGTGCCCGCATCCCTGTGAGAAGCAATGCAGGCGGAATGAGACAGATCAGGCTATAGCTATCAGAGAATTAAAGCGTTTTGTTGCCGATAAAATTGATCCGGCAGAATTGCCGTTGCCTGAAATCAAGGATCGCGCCGAAAAAGTTGCGGTAATTGGTTCCGGACCGGCCGGGTTGACGGCAGCCTATTACCTGCGGCTGAAAGGTTATATTGTAACAATTTTTGAAGCCCTTCCGAAGCTGGGGGGGATGCTGAGGGTCGGAATCCCCGATTACCGCTTACCGCCGGAAATACTTGATAAAGAAATAGGCTATATACTCAGGCTTGGCATTAAAACGGAATTAAGCAAACGCCTGGGCCGTGATTTCACACTGGATAGTCTTAAAGAAGAAGGGTACTGCGCTGTTTTTCTGGCAACCGGCGCTCATAAAAGTCTGGATATCAATATTACGGGTGAAAAAGAGTACAGCGGAATATTCAATGCGGTGGACTTTTTAAGAGAAATCAATTTGGGAAGCCGTGAGCGGCCGGGCAAGAATATTGCCGTTATCGGCGGCGGCAATGTCGCTATTGATGCCGCGCGAATAGCTAAACGCCTCGGCTGTGATTTCGTAACGGTGGTTTACAGGCGAACCAGGAACGAAATGCCGGCATATCCCGAGGAAATTGAAGACGCCCTGGCAGAAGGAATAAAAATCCACTACCTTACCGCACCGGTGGGTATCATCGGCGAAAAAGGCAGCCTGAGCGGCCTGAAATGCATAAAGACCGAACTTGGTGCGCCGGACGGCAGCGGACGCCGTCGCCCGGTGCCGGTGGAAGGGTCAGAGTTCATCATAGAATGTGATGCGCTTATCGGCGCCATCGGGCAGCGGATGGATGTTGACTGGGTTGCGGCCGGCAACGGCCCTGATCTGACTCCAAGGGATACTTTTGCGGTAAACCCCCAGACACTGCAGACATCCATCCCCCACGTATTTGCGGCTGGTGACGCTGTTACCGGGCCGGCATCGGTTATAGAGGCTGTTGCCGCCGGGCGCAGGGCGGTTGAGGCTATGCATAGGTATATCAACGGGGAGAATCTTGATGAATATGCTCAAAAAATTGCAGTTTCGGAGGTACCTGGCAGCAACTGGCAGGAAATCCCCGAAAATATTTCCGGAGCGAAAAGGGCTCAACCCGCACATCTGGCGGCATCGGAGAGATCCGCTGTTTTCAGCGAAGTGAACCACGGTTTTTCGGAAGAGCAGGCCAGGCAGGAGGCCGGTCGTTGTCTGAACTGCGGCACCTGTTCCGAATGCATGGAGTGTGTAAAGGTCTGCGAGGCCAAAGCAATCGATCACACCATGGAGGCGAAAGAGATTGAAGTTAAAGTGGGCAGTATTATTATCGCCACCGGTTATGATCTAATGGATCCCACGCCGATGAAACAATTCGGGTATGGTACCTATCCCAATGTGTTTACCAGCCTTGAGTTCGAACGGCTCAGCAACGCAACCGGACCGACCGGCGGCAAAATTCTGATCAGGAATGAAAAAGGTGAATTGACCAAAACACCAGCCAGCGTAGCCATTCTTCACTGCGTCGGAAGCCGTGATGTCAATTATCACGAATACTGCTCACGCGTCTGCTGCATGTATGCGCTGAAATACACTCATCTTATCAAGGAGAAGGTCGGGCACGATACGGTCGTATATGATTTCTATATTGATCAGCGCTGTTACGGCAAAGGCTATGAGGAGTTTTATCGAAGATGCCAGGAGGAGGGCACAAACTTTGTAAGGGGAAAAGTAGCTGAAATCACGAATCAGGCGATTAAACCGGAGGAAGAGGGGAAACTCATCGCCATTGCTGAAGATACGCTCCTGGGGAGAGTTCTGCGTGTTCCTGTTGATATGGTCGTACTCTGTTCAGCTATCGAGGCTCGCCGGGATGCAAATGAAGTCGGGCGCATATTCGGTGTAAACCTGGGCGCGGACGGATTCTTTCTTGAAGAGCATCCCAAACTGGGTCCGCTGAATACGGCTACGGATGGCGTCTTTCTTGCCGGCGCCTGCCAGTCTCCCAAGGACATACCGGATAGCGTCGCCCAGGCATCGGGCGCTGCCTCCAAGGCGCTGTCACTGGCAACCCGCGGAATCATACAGGTGCCATCGACGATATCCTGGATTGATCCGGATGTGTGCGCCGGTTGTCAGGTCTGTATCGGCCTGTGCCCGTACTCGGCTATTGAGTTCGATGAACGCCGCTGGGTGTCGGTCGTTAACGAAGCGGTTTGCAAAGGCTGCGGGAGTTGTTCAGGATTTTGTCCGAGCGGCGCAGCCCAGGTAAAACATTTCAAAAAGAAACAGGTATTTGCGGAATTTGACGGGATCATGAACTCCCTGGCATCGATTGGAATCTGACAGGGTGATGTATCAAATTACAACTAACGGCAACAACAAACGGAGAAAGTCATGGATGATTTTGAACCCACCATTATCGCTTTTGTATGTAACTGGTGCACTTACACGGCTGCCGATCTTGCGGGAACTTCCAGGCTGAGCTATCCCAAAAACATACGGCTGATCCGGGTGATGTGCACGGGGATGGTTGACCCCCAGTATATTATCAAAGCCTTTCTGGAAGGGGCCGATGGCGTTCTCGTGAGCGGGTGTCATCCGGGAGACTGTCATTATATCAATGGCAATTACAAGGCCAGACGACGAGTGAAGCTTTTAAAAGAGATTCTGCCAAAATTCGGGATTGATGATAAAAGACTGCGTCTCACCTGGATAGGCGCAAGCGACGGAATAATGTTTTCCGAAATAATGAGGGATCTCGTAAGGCAGATTAAAAAAATAGGACCTAACGAAGCAAAACTGAAAATGGTTATATGAGATAAACAAAAGATTGCTTTAGAGGCGTATAGTATAAAGCCCGGAGGAGCGTATGTCAGCAACCTATATTTTGAGCGTCGAAAAGAGGGATGTACAGTCGGCTTTAAGGAATTTTTTCAGTTCCGTTCTCAGGCTGGAAGATATCGGTTCTCTTCTTGTGCCTATGCACCTTACCGCGAATAATTCTGTAAAACCGGTTCTGGTATCCGACCCCGGGCGTCTGGAAGGAGCCGACCCTCTATCTCCTGCTTTCCCTGTTAACAGCGCAAAGATCATTTCCAGTCTCACCAGAAAGCCTGTCGGGAGTAAAATTGCCGCAGTTTTAAGACCGTGCGAGATAAGGGCGTTTGTAGAACTTGTAAAACTCAAACAGGCGAGCGCTGATGAAGTTGTCATAATAAGCATTGATTGCCTGGGCGCTTATTCCAACATTGATTATAAACGTTTTGTATCGGATAAAAAAGAGAGTTCAACCTCTATGTTCCTGGAAATGATGCTGTCGGGAGAAAAGAAAGCCGGTGAGGAGAGACCCCTGTCGGCTGCCTGCAGGGTATGTGAGCATTCGATTCCTGAAAGAGCGGATATAAGAATCGGAATCGTAGGAGTAAATATCAATGACCAGATCCTGGTACAGGCCTTGACGCCTGCAGGAGAAGAAATATGCCGGAACCTCGGCCTTGCTTCGGGCCAGGAGCCGCAGGGCAGACAGGAAGCAATCAATTCCATTGTGGCACAGAGGAAAACTTTGCGGGATGAGATGTTCGATAAAACCGGCAATGCCACGAACTCTATAGGAAAACTGACGGAATATTTCGCAGATTGTGTGAACTGTTACAATTGCAGAGTGGCATGTCCCGTCTGTTACTGCAGGGAATGCGTTTTTACCACGGATGTCTTTAATCATGAGCCTTACCAGTATCTGCAATGGGCGGAAAGAAAAGGGGCGGTAAAGATGCCCACGGATACCCTGTTTTATCATTTGACGCGACTGGCCCATATGAGCACGGCATGCGTCGGATGCGGGCAGTGCAGCAATGCGTGCCCGAATGAAATTCCGGTTATGGAACTCTTCAGGATGGTTGCTTATAAAACACAGAAAGCGTTTGAGTATGAGGCGGGAAGAAGTCCGGATGAGCCTCCGCCTCTCTCCGTTTTCCGTGAGAATGAGTTTGTCGAAGTTGTGGGAATAGGGGAATAGGAGGTTCTTATGGCGCAAAAAACAGGCAGAGCGCTCGTTGTCGGGGCCGGGATCAGCGGTATACGGGCCGCTCTGGACCTTGCGGAAACCGGGCACAAGGTTACATTGATCGACCGGTCTGCTCACATAGGAGGAGTTCTTTCCCAGCTCGATTATCAGTTTCCTACAAACCGATGCGGAATGTGCAAGATGCTGCCTCTTGTC
>RPRI01000149.1 GCA_003818505.1 Desulfobacteraceae bacterium
ATCGGTTCTGGCAAAACAGAGGCTTATAAATCCTTCAAGCCGATGGTACAGGGGCAGGCCGGTTCTTATTAAGGGAAACAACTACGGCCTCGGTCTTTTTAACGGTGACATAGGAATAATAACAGGCGGGAAGGATGAAGATAATTTATACGCATTTTTCCACGCAGACTCAGGGCCGGCAAGAAAGCTTGCGCCGGGCGTTCTTCCTGATCATGATACTGCTTATGCCATGACCGTACATAAAAGCCAGGGTTCGGAGTTTGAAAATATCGTACTTGTTCTGCCTGAAAAAGATTATCCTGTTATGACTAGGGAGCTTGTTTACACAGGCCTGACAAGAACAACCGGAAAGATTGCTTTGCTGGGAACAGAAAGTGTGCTACGGAATGCTATCTTACGAAAAACAGAAAGGGTATCCGGTTTGAAAGAATCGCTATGGAGGTGAAATATTTATGAAAAAGTCAGTTATAAGGGGAACGGGCCGATACCTTCCCGCACGTCTTGTAACCAATGAAGATCTTGCGAAATGGATGGATACGTCCGATGAGTGGATTCGCCAGAGGACAGGTATTGAGCAGCGTTACTGGGTGCCTGCCGACAAGGAAATCGGCGTTTCAGACCTGGGCCTTGAAGCATCAAGAACAGCCCTGGAACGCGCTGGATGGAAACCCGAAGATATTGATCTTATAATTTTTGCGACTTTAAGCCCCGACATATTTTTCCCTGGTTCAGGATGCCTTCTGCAGCATAAGCTCGGTCTTCAAAACACCCCCGCGCTGGACATCAGGCAGCAGTGCACTGGTTTCCATTATGGTATTGCAACTGCCGATGCATACATAAGAAGCGGCCTTGCCAATCGTATTCTTTTTGTCGGCGCCGAGATTCACAGCGGGGGTCTCGATATTTCTACAAGAGGCAGGGATGTTACGGTCATATTCGGAGACGGTGCGGGAGCCGTATGCCTTGAAGGTGTTGAAACCGAGGAAAATATCGGTGTTCTCGGGGTTGCGCTTCATGCCCAAGGAGAACTTGCAGCGAGTCTCATGACCGAAGCGCCGGCATCAAGGGTTTCTCCGAGGCTTACGGTCGAAATGCTTGAGCAGGGCAAGCATTATCCTGTAATGGACGGAAAGACCATATTCAAGCTTGCGTTAAGAAGGCTCCCTGAAGTAACAAAAGAGGTTCTTGTAAAGACCGGACTTTCAATGGATGATATTGATCTTGTTATTCCCCACCAGGCAAATCTAAGGATAAACCAGGCATACCAGAGTTCCATGGGCCTTTCCGATGATAGAATATTTAACAACATTCAAAGATATGGAAACACGACTGCCGGAAGCATACCCATAGCCCTTGATGAGGCAATCGAGATGAAGAAGATAGGGAAGGGGAGCACGGTCCTTTTTATCGGGCTTGGTTCGGGAGTCACATGGGGGGCGATTATCTATAGATTTGAATAACCAGGCACATTGAACCGAAACGCGAGCGCATTCCCCGCTGCTTGCGGCGGGGTTAGCGAGCAAATTAAAAACAGATGATATTCCTTACGGTGAAGATTCCCCGCTCGCTCTGCGGCGGGGAGCTTCAATTTGCGAATCAGGGCAATATGTAAGAAACAATGTAATTATTCAGAATTCAGAAGCCAGAATAAAAAGGAAACCTGCTTTAGTTATAGTGATACTTTGCCAGTGCTAAACTTGAAGTAGTAATTTGCGGGAGACTACATTGTTTCTATTCTGGATTCTGACTCCTGAATTCTGACTCCTGAGTAGTTACGGAAAAATTATCGCCGGTTTTGCACAGAACCTTAGACAGGGGATAACGCTTTGGATGGTATGAATTTCAGAGATCTATATGAGCGCCGCCTCGATATTGTTAAGGAGCAGAAAGAGAAAACAAACCGCCCTGTCATAGGGACATTCTGCTCATATGCGCCTTTTGAAATCCTGCACTCGTTCGGAGTTATTCCAGTCAGGATCTGGGGAGAATCCGGGAATCTCCACAAGGCTGATGCCCTGCTTCAGACCTTTATCTGTCCTCCTGTACGGCATCTTATGGCTCTTGGTCTTGACGGTCACTACGGTTTTTTAGACGGGGTTGTTCTCTCCTATTCCTGCGATGCTGTATGCGGGCTTTATAATATCTGGGCCAGGAATCTGCGACCCGGGTTTTCTCACCTCATAAGCCTTCCTTATATGGAGATTGATGAAGCATCGGCATACACAACGGCTGAATTCGGAAATTTTATCGAGAAGCTCGAATCCTTTGCCAAAAAACAGTTTTCACAGGAGAGCCTGGAAAGATCTATCGCCCTTTACAGCGAAGCAAGATCGCTCATGAAGAATCTTTATCTTCTTAAGAAGAAAGGCTTTTTAGTGAGTTATGCGGATATACATGCCATGAATATCTGCAGTCAGACACTTCCGGTGGAAATATTTCTGCCTGAACTCAAAAAGTATGTCAAAACGGTTGAAGAGGAGGCTCGAAGAAGCCGGAAAAAACTTAAGATCCTTATTTCCGGAAGCGTTATTTCCGATGCCTCCCTCATGGACTTTATAGAAGAGATCGGCGGAGATATTGTTGCCGATGATGCCTGCACAGGTCTCCGCCTGCTCCGGAATGTGATACCGGAAGGAGATCCGCTTCAATCCCTTGTCAAATATTATCTTACTATGCCCCGGTGCTCTTCAAGGGCTGACTTTCCTTCCCGGAAGGCGAGTTTAATTGAGACAATAACTGATTTCGATATTGATGCAGTGATTTTCATACATCAGAAATTCTGCGATCCGCACCTTTCCGATCATCCATTTTTAAAGAAAATCCTTGACGATATGCGGATACCTCATATGCAGATTGAACTGGAAGGGGACGGGTTCACCGGCCAGGTCCGGACGAGGGTTGAAAGCTTCTTTGAGATGCTGGAGAGAAGATGACGGAGGGGAAAAAGACAACCAAGAGGCTTCACGCGAACAAGTCATTGCGTAAGATTATCACGGATTTTTATGCGGATGCTCACAGGGCAAAAGCCGAAGGCCGCCCGGTAGGGTGGATTCCGCCCATGAACGGCCTCATAGAACTCTTCTATTCCATGGATATTCATCCGATCTTTCCCGAAAACTGGGCTCCCATATGTGCGGCGATAGGAACCAATACGAACAACTTTGCTTACGCTGAGAAGAAAGGCTACTCGGGTGATCTCTGCGGGTATTTCAGAAACAATGTTGGATATGCGCTGGATGGGATCCAGGAGGCGAATCAGCCACTTGACGGTCTGCCGAAGCCGGATTTCCTGATCTCTTTCGGCGCGGGCTGCATCCCCACGATGAAAACCTTTCAGGTGCTCTGCGATCATTTCCGTGTTCCCGTATTCAGGGCTGATCTGCCGCAGATCGGGCTGGAAGATATAAAAGATCACCACATTCAATACGGGGTCATACAAATAAAGAGGCTGATAAAATTCCTGGAAGATCTTACAGGCAGAAAATTTGACATCGACAGGCTCAGGCAGGCTGTTGCATACACAGATGAAGCATGCAGGATCTGGGATGAGATCATGGATGCGCGCCGTGCAATTCCGTCCCCGTTTTCGGCTGCGGAGATCGGTATCATGTTTGTCATGGTGACAAGGCACGGCACAAAGATCGCTGTCGATTTTCTGCAGGATGTGCTCAAAGAGGTAAGAGAAAAGGTTGAAAGAGGAGAAGGTGTGATTCCGAACGAGCGGATACGGCTCTTCTGGGATAATATTCCCCTCTGGTATAATATGAAACTGTTCAACTACTTTGAGAAATGGGATGCCGTGGTGGTTGCCGAAACCTATACCTCGGCATGGACTCTAAGAATGAATCCGGATAAGCCCCTTGAGAGCATCGCTTATAAATCACTTGTCTCGTATCCTCTTGTCTCCTGTGTATCGCTTGATAAAAGGATTGAACTTATCAAAAAGGCGGTAAAGGATTATAAAATAGATGGAGCGATTTTTCATTCAAACAGGAGCTGCAAGCCTATCTCGATGGGACAGATGGACATAATGAAGGTGCTGTCGGAAGAACTCAATGTTCCGGGTGTCATGTTTGACGGGGATCATATGGATGCCGGGAAGTTTTCAATGGCGCAATTCCAGACGCGGATAGACGCTTTCATGGAGATGCTGTCGGAGCGGAAAAGAATATAAAGCAGGGTTCAAGGGTTCAATCCTTGACCCCTTAGGCTAAATCTGCTGGCAGAAAAACCTAAAATTAATAAAGGAGGTAGCGAATTATGATGGATTATCCATTGTTGATGAGAACACTTCTTTTGAGGGCAGCACGATATTTCCCGAAGAAGGAAATATTATCAATTTTTCCGGATGAAATATTCCGATATACTTACGGAGATTATTTCAAACGAACCTGCCAGCTGGCAAATGCTCTTAAGTCCCTGGGCATTAAGAAAGGTGACAGGGTTGCAAGCATAGCCCTGAACAATCACCGGCACCTTGAACTCTACTTCGGTGTCCCCTGCATGGGAGCGGTTCTGCATACGGCAAACTTCAGGCTTCCCCCGCAGCATCTTGTTTACATACTCAACCATGCGGAAGACAAGGTGCTCTTTATCGACGAAGATCTCCTTATCATAGCCGATATGATAAAAGACCAGTTGAAGACCGTGAAGCATTTTGTTGTTCTGTCGCAAAGCGGCAAGCTTCCGAATACGACTCTTTCGCCGGTTTATTTATATGATGACTGGATTTCGCAATTTTCCGACGAATATGATTTTCCCGAAGATCTTGATGAGAAAGACCCTGCGATGATGTGTTATACTTCGGCCACAACTGGAGATCCGAAGGGCGTCGTATATACTCACAGAAGCATCGTTTTGCACAGCTATGCCGGGGCCGTGACTTTTGGCACTTTCGAGAGCGACTGCGCTTTGCATATCGTTCCGATGTTTCATGCGAATGCCTGGGGCATGCCGTTTATAAGCGTAGGGATGGGCATCAAGCAGATACTGCCCGGGAGAGAGACGCTCAATATGGAAAAAATTTGCCGGGTGATTGCGGATGAGAAGGTTACCGTTACCTGCGGTGTGCCGACAATCTGGATGATGCTTTACGATTATCTTGAAAAGGGTGGGTGGCATGATTTTTCAACCCTGAGGGTTATAGCAAGCGGAGGCTCGGCCTGCCCGCTTTCCCTGATGCGCGGATTGAATGAAAAGTACAATTTTCCCATAAGACAGGCTTACGGCGGTACGGAAACATCCCCGCTTGCAACAGCCGCGCTTGAAAAAAGCTACATGACGAATCTCTCCCCCGATCAACTTTACAGCGTGAGAAACAGCGCCGGTCTTCCTGCTCTCGGTGTCGACATGAAGGTTATGAATACTGTTACAGGAAGGGAAGTGAAGAATGACGGAACCGAGATGGGTGAAATTTATCTTAAGGGGCCGTGGATAGCCGATGCGTACTATAAAGATCCGGAGCGATCCAGGCAGTCTTTTGTGGATGGCTGGTTTCATACCGGGGATATGGGCACTCTTGACGAAGAAGGATACTTAAGAATAGTCGACAGAACAAAAGATCTGGTAAAGAGCGGTGGTGAATGGATATCGTCGGTTGATCTTGAAAACATGATAATGGCTCATCCGAAGGTGCTGGAAGCGGCCATCATCGGTGTTCCTGATCCCAAATGGCAGGAGGTGCCGTTCGGATGCATAGTGGTTCAGCAGGGTGAGACCCTTACAGCTGCTGAATTGCAGGAATTCTTAAAAGATAAGGTTAAGGCTTCATACTGGATACCGAAGCAGTATGCGTTCATCAGCGCACTGCCGAAGACAAGCGTAATGAAGTTCGATAAAAAAGGGTTGAGGCAGATGTATGCGAACGGCCAATTGAAGTAGTTTCCATCCGGAAATGGCCCTTTTGTGCGATCTCTGTGTCAATCTGCGGGATTTCTTGTGCGACATACTATGCGTATGTCTTAAGCGCAATCCCTTGATTTTCTTGAGCTTGCCCAAAATTGCCGGTTTCCGAATGGAAACTCATAAGTGTCCATAATTATAGATTTTGGATGGACACTAAGCAGTTAAGAAGGGAGGTTTGGACAGATGAGACCATGGATTAGGCGCACATTGGCCGTTACAGGCATTATTATCGCAGTTGCAGTTACTGCTGCAGGCTGGTATCTGACCCAGGCGATACCAATCGGTACCGGCTATGTTGCGAAATATATCTGCTCGGGAGTCTTTGTGTCAGGACGGGACCCGGATGCGGTTTTCCGGGAGGATGTTGCGCCGGTCAATCCTCTTGCCGCGGTTATATCCGTTGATATTGACCGTATTAATAAACGTGTTAAGGCGGATTCCTTCGGATTGTTTAAAGCGACCGCTGTATATCGTGAAGGCTGTGGCTGTACTCTTGCAGTCGGTTTGAGCGAAGAGGATCTGAGGAGACAGGATATTGCGGCAGCGGCCCAAAAAAAGCTGCTTCCGGATGATCTTCCGTGGCCTGCAGGAAACGGGGAGATCGCCCGTCCTCTTCCTGCCGGAATTGACGAGGGGAAGCTTTCCAAAGCCCTGGATAACGCCTTTGCCGAAAGCGGTTCTAAAAAGCTTAAATACACGAGGGCTGTTCTGGTTGTTTACGACGGCCGTCTCATTGCCGAGCGTTATGCGCCCGGATTTGATCGCAACATGCCCCTGCTCGGATGGTCTATAAGCAAGAGCATTACCAACGCGCTTGTAGGCATCATGGTCAAAAACGGGAAGCTGCGCATAAATGCCCCGGCGCCCGTTCCGGAATGGCAAAAGGAGGGCGATCCGCGTGGGAAAATAACCCTTGATCAGCTCTTAAGGATGAGCAGCGGGCTTGAATTCGAAGAAATATACAAACCTCTCTATGACGCGACAAAAATGCTTTACGGAAGTTCCGATTTTGCAGCATATGCAGCCGCAAAACCTCTTGAAGCGGCGCCTGATGCCAAATGGAGCTATTCCGGCGGCACGGCTAATATCATATCCAGGATTGTGCGCACGGAAGCTGAAAAAAGCTACCGTAACTGCTTTACCTTCATGAGGGAGGAGCTTTTCGACAGGATAGGAATGCTGAGTGCTGTACCTGAACCTGACCCTTCAGGGACTTATGTCGGTTCTTCCTATACGTTTGCAACCCCGCGTGACTGGGCGCGTTTCGGCCAGCTTTATCTTCAAGACGGGGTTTGGAATGGGGAGAGGATTCTGCCCGAGGGATGGATCGCCTATACCACGACCCCGACATCAGGAGCCCCGATAGGTGAATACGGCGCTCTTTTCTGGCTGAACGTAGGGCAGGCTTCGGATCACGGGAAAAGAAGGTGGCCTTCTTCTCCTGCAGATGCATACTCCGCCGACGGTTTCCAGGAACAGAAAGTTATAATTATTCCATCGAAGAAGCTGGTGCTGGTAAGATTCGGTGCAACCACTTTTCGAAAAGCCTGGAATACTGACGTGTTTATTGCCGATGTTCTGGCCGCATTGCCGTGATAACCTCGAATTATTCGTAAATATCGGTGAAAACGGACAATGGAAAACACTGATTACCGCTTGTTCTGAAACTTATTTATAATCCAACATAGCATTGGATCGAATAAAAAGGTTGACCATCAAAACGATACCGTTTAATGTATAAATCAATCAGCAGCAACATTACCTACTCATGATCATGAGTTCAATCATCCATTACCGATCTTTTTGTTGCAGGGATAATAAAATACTTGCTGTTGAGCATAATCAACAACCGGCCTTGAAATGAAACATCGGGTTCAATCATCACTGCCTGAAATGGGATGACTGATCGAACGTAAAACGCACAAATAATCCTTACGGCCAAAGCAGATCCAGGCCGGCAATTGCAGCGGTGAGATTAAATTGTTTTACGCATGCTGGATCTTATTCAATAATTATAATAGAAGTAAATAATTTAAAATGAAACTGTTGGTATTTACAGATCTTGACGGCAGCTTGCTGGACCATGAAACATATTCTTACCGGGAATCAAAACCCGCGCTGGAAATCATCCGGGAGCGGCAGATACCGCTTATATTTGTAACAAGCAAAACCAGAACGGAAGTTGAACAACTGCAGAATAAAATGGGAATTTTGGAGCCGTTTATTGTTGAAAACGGCGCTGCCGTTTATTTCCCATACGGTTATATGGGATTCAGCATAAATTTGGGATTACGTCAAGCTGGTTATACGACGATCCACCTTGGAATAAAATATGATGAAATCAGGAAATTCGTAGAATCAGTTAAAGACAAATTCAAGATCCGTGGGTTCGGAGATATGCCTGAGAAAGAGATTGCGTCACTATCCGGTTTAACCATAGTACAGGCAAATCTTGCTAAAACAAGGGAGTTCACCGAGCCATTTATCATGGAAGACATGTCTGCTCTTCCGATACTTGAGAATGCGGCGAAAGAACGCGGATATAAAATCACTCGCGGGGGGCGCTTTTCCCATTTGATTGGAAAATATCAGGATAAAGGAAGAGCGGTTCAAATCGCAACTGAAATTATTTCCGAAAATATACATGATGAGATTATAAGTATCGGCATCGGAGACAGTGCAAATGATATTTCAATGCTGAAACGCGTCAATATTCCTGTTCTGATTCCCCATCCGGACGGGAGTTATGAAGATTTACACGTAAATCATTTGCGGCGTGCAGTACTGCCCGGGAGCAAAGGCTGGAATCAAATAATGATTGAAATATTAAGCCATACTTTTTAAGGAGCATTTAAATGAATGAACCCATACGGTTTTCTACAGCATTACGAGAACCTGTCCGGGAGCTTATAGAAAATCTCGGGCAAGCGGATATTGTAGTAGGTATACCATCCTATTACAGCGGTACATCTCTGATTCATGTCATACGAAGCGTAGCAAAAGGTCTCGAAATTAATTACCGCGACAAAAAAGCTCTGATCATTGTTTCTGACGGCGGATCAACTGATGATTCCCGTGAGATTGCGGAGCGTGTTGAGATCAATTCTTTCAATATAGAAAAAACAGTAATAATTTACCGGGGAATTGCCGGCAAAGGTTCAAGCCTTCGGGCTGTTTTTGAAGCTGCCCGCTTCCTTAGAGCACAGGCTATCGCTGTTTTCGATTCGGATTTGATCTCTATATCACCGGACTGGATAAAAAACGTACTGGAGCCTGTTTTCAACGGATACGATTTAGTGGCGCCCTACTACCGTCGTTATAAGCTGGACGGGACAGTCACCAATACCATTGCTTACAATCTGACGAGAGCATTGTATGGGCTAAGAGTCCGGCAACCCATCGGCGGAGATTTCGGAATTTCAAGCAAACTTGCCAGGCATTATCTGGATCAGGATGTTTGGGAAACCGATGTAGCAAAGTTCGGTATCGATATTTATATGACTACGGTAGCTATAGTTGATGGATTCAATATATGCCAGGCACGTCTGGGGGTTAAAATCCACGGACAAAAAGACCCGGCAGCGGATCTGGGCCCCATGTTCAGGCAGGTTATCGGAATCACATTTCATATGATGAGCATGTACGAAAATTTCTGGCAAAAGATTACAAAGTCGAAAGATGTTCCCATCCTGGGAGAATTGGTGGATCAGGTCCCGGCATCTTTCGAGATCGACATAAACGGCCTTATCGACTATTTCAGACTGGGATTCGGAAACTTCGGAGAGATTTGGGAACGCATTCTGGAACCTGATGATTTCGAAGCAATAAAAGAACTTGTCAAGGATAAAGACAGGAAAAAATTTTTTCTGCCGATTGAAGTCTGGGTAAGAACCGTCTACAGGTACGCCTCGGCTTATACGATCTCTCCGCGACAGCGAATGAAAATTATAGACACCCTGATACCTCTCTATTACGCAAAAGTGGCTTCCCTCGTTATTGAATTGAGAGACAAGAATCTGGAAGAATCGGAGATGAAGTTCGAGGAAGATGCGCAGGTTTTTGAATCCATGAAGGAATATCTGATAAATAACTGGAGGAAAGGAGCTTGATATGGCTGATTTCTGGCAACATGGAGCGATTACTGTATTACAGCGTCTTAAAGACCGGCCTGTTGCAGATCTTGAAGCTGAAATAGAAAAGATCGCAAAAAAGAGAAAAATCGTTCTTCTTCTGCCCGCACTCTATTCGGAATTCCAGACACCGTCCATGCCGCTCATCATCGAAGAACTGAAACATGTCCGCTATCTGCACAAAGTTGTTCTTTCTTTAGACAAGGCTGATTTCAGCGAATTTAGTTCGGCGCGGGATATGATGTCCGCTCTTCCTTTCGAAACAAGGATCGTGTGGCACGATGGCCCGAACATGCAGGCATTATATCAGGAGCTTAAGGATGCCGACTTTGATCTTGATAATCCGGGCAAGGGACAATCTGTGTGGATGACGCTCGGCTATATCCTCTCTGAAAGGGATGTTTATGCAATAGCCACACACGATTGTGATATAGTTAACTATAAAAGTGAAATGCTTTCAAGGCTGATTTACCCGGTTGTCCATCCGGCAACCGATTTTGAGTTCAGCAAAGGTTATTATGCGCGTGTAACCGACAAGCTTTACGGAAGAGTTACAAGACTCTTTTATACTCCGCTGGTACGGACTCTGCGGCGTATCCTTGGGCCGAATGAATTTCTTAAATATCTGGATAATTTCCGTTATCCATTATCGGGCGAGTTTGCGGTCATTACACATCTGGCCATGGGTCTGCGGATTTCTCCGACATGGGGTATGGAAGTTTCTCTACTCAGTGAAATCTATAAAAAAGCCTCGGTAAACCGGATATGCCAGGTGGAGATTTCAGATTATTATGAGCATAAGCATCAGATTCTGGAAAAAAACAAGCCTGATGAAGGGCTGATAAAAATGGCTTGTGATATCGCCAAGGCGCTTTTCCGTGTTCTGTCAGAAGACGGTATTGTCATGAGCGATGCTTTTTTCAGAACGATTCTGACCGCCTATATTCAGGAGGCAAGAACCGCTATCGAGAAATATCACGGGCTTTCCCTAATTAACGGGCTTTATTATGATCGGCATAATGAGATCGATGCTGTAGAAGCATTTGTTGAATCCATAAAATGCGCCATTGACCAGTTTATCCTTGATCCGGTCGGAATACCCCTGATGCCGGCATGGGTGAGAATTGCCGCGGCAATCCCTGATTTTCAGGACAGGCTCAATGATTGCGTTGCAAAAGATAATCTTTTATGAATTTCAATTCAGGGCGATAAGGCATGATCTGTCAAAAGCATGGCAGCTCAAAAAATGAAATGAGACTGAATCCCTTTACGGGTGAATGGATCATATACGCACCCGGAAGGAGCAATCGTCCTGAAGATAAAGAGAATGGTCCGGAACTGGACCTGCCTGCTCATTCGTATGAAACCACCTGCCCGTTTTGCCCCGGCAATGAAAACATGCTTCCGGCAATTCTGACGGAGATTAAAGGTAAAGACGGAAAATGGCAAGTCAGGATCGTGCCGAACCGCTATCCCGCAGTGATATCCTCAGAGCAGGAAAACAGGGAATTTGCAGGGATGTATATGATGATGAAGAGTTCGGGGAATCATGAGGTGATTATAGAGTCTCCGCTGCATAATCAAGCTATAGAAATGATGTCTTTGAAAGAAGCCGGGTATCTGATTGAAGCATATCACAGGCGTTACAGCGATTTGGCAAAAGATCGCAAAAATAAATCGGTGATTCTGTTTCGAAATCACGGGAAAGCTGCTGGGAGATCCCTTTCCCATCCACACTCACAGATAATTACGCTTGGTATTATTCCAAGGGCTATGAGGGTGCGGCGATTAAGTTCCCTTGCCTACCGCAGGAAAAACTTGCGTTGTCTTTTGTGTGATATTATTGAATTCGAACAGCGCAGTAAAATACGGCTGATATATGAAAACAAACGGTTCGTCTGTTTCGTTCCTTTTACCGCAGAAGTTTCCTTTGAGGTATGGATAGTTCCTAAAACGCACCAGGTCGATTTTCGGGATATCCCGGATGAGGAGAAACCGGATTTTGCCGATTCGATTATTAAGGTATTG
>RPRI01000150.1 GCA_003818505.1 Desulfobacteraceae bacterium
ACTTGTGCGGCATACATTGCGTATGCCTCCGCGCAATCCCTTGATTTTCTTGAGCTTGCCCAAAATTGCCGATTTCCGAATTGGAAACGCAATAGTATCTATCTTTAGTTTCCGGATGGACACAACTTAAGAAAAGCTTATTATCCTCGAAATAAAAAAGCCAGATACCATAAATCGGGAAGTTTTTTTAGGGCTTTATTAATAATAGTCAAAAGAAGCATAATTTTCCTAAAGTTTTTTTAGCCTGATGCCGATAACAATAATGAAAGGGAATAAAAAGTTTAATCAGAGGTGTTTTAATGGTAATTTCGGCATATCAGGTCAATAATGTTTTGAGGGTTTATCATGACCAGCTTCGCCATGGAAAGGTGTCGAGCAAGCCGGTTAATGATATGACCAGATACCCGGACCAGGTCAGTATCTCAAGCGGGGGGAAGCGAAAAGCCGTTATTGATAAAATTACGTCCAGTATTGCTGATAAAATCAGCCAGTCCGGCACACGGAATGAAATCGGAAAAGAGGAACTGAGGGAACTTGAGGGTGAGTTCGGAGTTCAATTGGATGTTTCCCAGGATGATTCCACCAACCTGGTATATAAGATGATAGATGGCCATGGCGAAACGATAAATCTGCTTACCATTGAAGATGTCAGGAATTCTGAAAGTTTTGGCATATAAATTGAATATGTAGTTGGAATTTCAAAACGGTTGAAATTTTGAATTCGAATAACAGATTTTAATCTGGAATAAAGGGTTAGGCTAATGAAAATTGACAATAAGATTTTAAATTATGAAATCGGTCAGCAGATTACAAAATCTGCTCAAAATATCAATGAGGGACAGCAGCTTTCGGATGGTCAGAGAAATCAGGGAATAACACACGAAAGCCGGGATACCATAGTTAATCTTTCCCAGGCATCGAAAGAGCTTCGTTTAGCCCGTGAGGTCATAGAATCTGAACCTGATGTGAGAGAAGAGAAAATAGCCGAGATCAGGGATAAAATCGAATCCGGAACTTATGAGATTGATAATCAGGCTGTTGCCGATAAGATGGTGGGTTCATTTATAGACGAACTCTTCTAAACCGCATCTTATAACAGGCTGAATCAAGCCTTTATGGCCGCTGTCAGGATATAGGACAGCGGCCTTCTGTTTTTATAGTGTATGATTTGAAGTATCCATTTCCCTGTCCGTACATATCCTTAATTAGTGTCTATCCGGAAATGGCCCTTTTGAGCGATCTAAAGTGTCAATCCGCGGAATTTCTTGTGCGACATACTATGCGTATGTCTTAAGCACAATCCCTTGATTTCCGTGAGCTTGCCCAAAATTGCCTATTTCCGAATTGGAAACTTAACTGTGTCCGAGCTATGTTTCCGGATGGACAATAATTAACAAAGAAGCATAATTTTCCTAAAGTTTTTTTAGCCTGATGCCGATAACAATAATGAAAGGGAATAGAAAGTTTAATCAGAGGTGTTTTAATGGTAATTTCGGCATATCAGGTTAATAATGTTTTGAGGGTTTATCATGACCAGCTTCGCCATGGGAAGGTGTCAAGCAGGCCGGTTAATGATATGACCAGATCACCGGACCAGGTTAGTATTTCAACCGGAGGGAAACGAAAGGCTGTCATTGATAAAATTGCATCAAGTATAGCGGACAGAATCAATCAGACTGATTCCCGGAATGTAATAGGAAAAGAGGAACTGAGGGAACTTGAAGGTGAGTTCGGAGTTCAACTGGATGTTTCCCAGGATGATTCCACCAACCTGGTATATAAGATGATAGATGACCATGGTGAAACGATAAATCTGCTTACCATTGAAGATGTCAGGAATTCTGAAAGTTTTGGCATATAAATTGAGTGTAGTGTGAAATTTGAGGGTATCGTAAAAGTCGAAATCCGTTCACATATGACTTTTTACAAGTTCATTAAATTCAAATAACAGGTTTGAAGCGGATATGAGGGGCTAGGCTAATGAAAATTGACAATAAGATTTTAAATTATGAAATCAGCCAGCAGATTACAAAATCTGCTCAAAATATCAATGAGGGACAGCAGCTTTCGGATGGTCGGAGAAATCAGGGAATAACACACGAAAGCCGGGATACTATAGTTAACCTTTCCCAGGCATCGAAAGAGCTTCGTTTAGCCCGTGAGGTCATAGAATCTGAACCTGATGTGAGAGAAGAGAAGATAGCCGAGATAAGGGATAAAATCGAATCCGGAACTTACGAAATGGATAATCAGGCTGTTGCCGACAAGATGGTGGGTACATTTATAGACGAACTCTTCTGAACTATAAAAAACTGGCGCAGACTTCAGCTGCCTGTTTTTGAGGTTTCCAATCAGTGCTTCATAGCAGGATGAAGGGGTCATTCCGGCTTCTGTCCGATATATCGGACAGAGGCCGGTTTTTTTTGTAAAGTAGTGCCCGCCCAGGGAAAAAATCAGGACACATTCGGAGCTTATTTGAAAATGTAGTTTATAAATTATGAGTCTTATTGCAAGTAATTCTCGTTTGGGATATAAGCCATATTGGTAACAATTCAGAAGCCGGAATTCAGGGGTCAGAATGAAAATGAAACACTTTTCCAGTATTTTTGAGATCGCAAGATTCTCTTGAACCGAAACGCGAGCGCTAACCCCGCTGCTTGCGGCGGGGTTAGCGAGCAAATTAAAAACAGATGATATTCCTTACGGTGAAGATTCCCTGACCGCTCCGCGGCGGGGAGCTTCAATGGCGGTATTATTTAATTCCGGCGAAAGATCCTGGTTATGGTGATACTTTGGAGTTAATGTTTCAACTTGAAGCAGTCAGTAAGAAGCTTACGGCATATGCTGCTTCTATTCCGGATTATTGCTCCTGACTCCTGTATTCTAATATAAAACGGTCTGTTGGTGGACTTCTTATTACTTTACTATATGCCTCCAAAGGATAATTATGAGACATAAGTATCTGTTGGGCTTGCTGATTGCTGTGGTAGTCGGTTGCCTCTGTCTTTTCCAGATAGTTTATTCCGAGGTTAAGGAAAAAACAATCGCCGAACTGAATTCAAGGCAGCTTATTCATGCAAGGCAGGCAGCCATGGGGATTGAGGAATATTTCAGTGATTTGATAATATTTCTTACAAAGATTTCTGAATCAGGCCACATCATCTCTCTTGATGATCAGGGCAGAAAAGAGATGGACTTTGCCTTAAAAACCAGCCGGCGGGAAATAAAAGCAATTGCCCGGGCTGATGAAAGCGGCAGGATGCTTTGTTCGCTTCCATATGAACAGACAGTTATCGGAAGAGATATATCATATCAGAAACATATCCGGGAAATAATGAAGATCCGGAAACCTGTTGTAAGTGATGTCTTCACCACTATGCGGGGTTATAATGCAATCGGTTTATACGTACCTGTATTCAAAGGGAAGGAGTACAGAGGGACACTTGCTTTTCTGATTGATTTTCAAGCCATTTCCAGGAGATTTTTACAGGATATCCGGATAGGCGAAACCGGTTACGCATGGATGATAAGCAGGGATGGTATTGAGCTCTATTGCCCTGTTCCGGGGCATACCGGAAAATCCGTTTTTGAAAACTGCAAAGAGTTCCCTTCCATTATTTCCATGGCAAATGAGATGGTAAAAGGGCGTCAGGGTGTTACCACATATACATTCAACCAGATCAGAGATCAGAAAACAGAAACTGTCAGAAAACAGGCTGTCTATCTGCCTGTTAAAGTCGGCGACACTTTCTGGTCCATCGTTGTTGCGTCGAGCGAGGATGAAGCCCTGGCCACTCTGTTAAATTTCAGGAATAAACTCATTTTTGTTGCAGTGTTGCTTCTTCTGGTCAGCGCTATTATTTCCTATTACGGGATGAAAGCCTGGGGAATTTTACGGGAAGATGCAAAGAGGCGGGAAGCGGAAAATGCGTTACACGAAAGCGAGGAAAGGTACAAGAGCCTGTTTGAAAACAATCACGCAGTCATGCTTCTAATAGATCCTCATAATGCCGCCATAATAGATGCTAATCCTGCCGCATGCGCTTACTATGGCTGGAGTCGTGAAGAGATAAAGAAGCAGAGAATTGACAAGATAAACACGCTTACAAGCGAAGAAGTCAAAGATGAGATGCAGTCAGCGCGCTCTGAGAAGCGCAATCACTTTTTCTTCAAACACCGCACAGCTGACGGTACGATCCGCGATGTGGAAGTCTACAGCGGGCCTCTAACTCTGAAAGGCAAAGCCATACTTTATTCCATTGTTCACGACATTACCGAACGAAAACTGGCGGAGGAGGCCCTGCATGAGAGCGAGGAACGATTTCGTTCGATGATCCAGAGTCTGTCGGATATGATATTCATCCTCGACAGGAACGGTCAGTTGACCTACGAATCTCCTTCCGCGTCGCGGATTCTGGGTTACCAGCCCGGATATTTCATAGGCAAGTCGCCTTTTATCCATATTCATCACGATGACCTTGATCAGGTTGTTAATGCCATGGACGAAGTCGTCCAATCTTTAAACCCGGGCATACCAACGCCTTTCAGACACCTGAAATCAGACGGGACGTGGTGTTATCTGGAAGCGCTTGGCAGCAACCAGTTTGATAATCCGAGAATCCAGGGTATAGTTCTCACCGTCCGCGATATCACCGAAAGAAAGCTGGCAGAAGAGGCGCTGAAATTTTCTTTCTCTTTGCTCAGTGCCTCCCTGGAATCCACTGCAGATGGCATCCTGATTGTGGATCGGCAAGGAAAAATTGCACGATGGAATAAGAAATTCGCAGATATGTGGAAAATACCGGAAGAAGTTCTTTTCAACCGTGATGATGAAAAAGCAATAAACCATATCCTTGCACAGCTTGCTGATCCGGAACAGTTTGCAGCCAAAGTCAGAAAATTATATGAACAACCCGGGGAGTCGAGTTTTGACCAGATAGAATTTATTGACGGGCGAATTTTTGAGCGTTATTCCCAGCCTCAGAGAATTGACGATAATATTGTAGGCCGTGTGTGGTCATTTCGGGACATAACTGAGCGCAAGCGGGCTGAGGAGGACAAGGCAAAACTGGAGGAGCAATACAGGCAGGCCCAGAAAATGGAGGCCATAGGCCAGCTTGCCGGGGGTATTGCGCATGATTTCAACAATATGCTGAATATTATTCTCGGCTATTCCCAGATGGCGTTAATGAAGATCGAACCGTCCGGGCCTCTCAATGCTAATATCCAGGAAATTATGAATGCAGCACGGCGTTCCGCTGACCTTGTACGACAGCTACTGGCCTTTGCCCGGAAGCAGACCATAACCCCGAAGGCGCTGGATCTGAACGATACTGTTGCAGGTATGCTCAGTTGGCTTCGGAAGCTGATCGGCGAGGATATAGACCTGCTCTGGATGCCTTCGGCAAACCTGTGGCCGGTGAAAATGGATCCTGCCCAGATTGACCAGATTCTGGCTAATCTTGCGATTAATGCCAGGGATTCAATTTCAGGTGTCGGCAAGATTACCATCGAGACAGGCAAGGAGGAATTTGATGAGGCTTATTGTTCCCTGCACGCAGATTTTATCCCCGGGCATTATGCCATGCTTGCGGTCAGCGATAACGGCTGCGGCATGGACAAAAAAACTCTTGATAAGATATATGAACCTTTTTTCACAACCAAGGAATTAGGAAAGGGGACCGGCCTGGGCCTTGCCACTGTTTATGGCATAGTGAGGCAGAACAATGGTTTTATCAATGTTTACAGTGAGCCGGGAAAGGGCACGAAATTCAGTATATACCTGTCCCGGTCCGATGGAGCGGAGACAAAGGTTGAAGAACAACCCGCGAAGGCCGGGCCACTGATCGGCACGGAAACAGTACTGCTGGTCGAAGATGATGAAGCGCTCCTGAGAATGGGTGAAATGATGATGAAAGAATTGGGTTACACGGTTCTGACCGCAGGCAGTCCAAATGAAGCAATTCAACTGGCCGGACAATACGCCGGCGACATACAATTGCTTATGACCGATGTTGTAATGCCTGAGATGAGCGGACATGATCTTCGAAAACGGTTCAGCACCATAAGGCCGGATATGGAATGCCTGTTCATGTCCGGCTACACGGAAAACGTGATTGCTCACCGGGGCATCCTTAATGAAGGAGTTCATTATCTCCAGAAGCCGTTTTCAATGAATGATCTGGCATCCAAGGTGCGCGAAGCACTGGATAAGGCATAAGGATATCGAATACCGAATGCCGAATATAGAATATAGAAAGACAAAGTACAAAAAGCGATATTCGATGTCCGATATTTGATATACGGATTTCGAATTATGGAGAAAACAGTAATGAAAGAAGGCTGGTATAACAGGTTTCAAACTTTTGCCATGAACAGGATGGCATCTCCCTCACTCATGGAAGAAGACAGCCTCCTTTACTGGCGTGTCCGTATTTTGTTTTCGATTTTGTTTGCCGCTTCTGTTTTATCCCTTATTACTTTTATCCCGGTAATTATTCTTGTAAGTAAAAATAATTTATGGGGCCTGGGACTCTTCG
Source organism: Desulfobacteraceae bacterium (assembly GCA_003818505.1). Classification (GTDB taxonomy): domain Bacteria; phylum Desulfobacterota; class Desulfobacteria; order Desulfobacterales; family RPRI01; genus RPRI01. The sequence goes on from RPRI01000150.1 coordinate 6,540, forward strand.
ATGCAGCCTCATGGATTATTGTCCTGACACTTATGCTTGCACGCAATATCAGGTTTGAAACCCGGTCAGCAATTGCATCGGTATTAACTTATCTGGTAGGACTGGTTATTATTATCCATGTCGGGTTTTTAAGCGGCGGGACAATATGCCTGTTTGGTTTTGCCGTTCTTATCGGAATATTCAAGGAAACAAAAGCTGTAACCGGAGCGCTGGCCGTCAATGCGATAACTCTTATTATAACAGGCTGGCTTATTAGTTCAGGCCGATTCGGCCAGACATTTCAATTCTTTAAAACAACTGAAGCGATGATGGCCGCCTGGGCAACATTCATGGTCATCAACACAGTTGTTGCGATATCTGTTAGGGTACTGGTGAAAGGCCTTGCAATAGAGAATCAGAAGCAAAAACTTCTGGTGAATAATCTGGAAAGTGAACATTTAAGCCTTGAAAATACAAAGATAATGCTGGAATTGGAAGTTGAGAAACAGAAGCAGGCTGAAAAGGCTCTGAAGGAAAGCGAAGAGCGCTATCGCGACCTGGTGGAGAAGGCAACAGACATTATCATTACACACGATCTGAAAGGAGAATTTCTTTCAGCAAATGCAGCTGCCGAGCGCGCAAGCGGCTTCAGTTTTGAAAAAAATGCCGGGATATGCCTTATCGACCTGATGCCGCCTGATCGGCGTCACGAATTTGATGCCTACATTGAAGCCATTCAGCGTGAAGGATCGGCAGCCGGCATCATGCAGTTTTTAACCCGTGATGGGAAAGTGCGCTTCTGGGAGTACCGGAACACACTTCGCACCGAGGGTGTGCCGGTACCTGTGGTGAGAGCTATTGCCCGTGACGTGACTGAGAAGATCATGGCGAAAAGGGCTCTTGTTAAAAGTGAAAAGCGCTACAGGCTGCTGTTTGAGCGAAATCTGGCCGGCGTATACCGAACGACGATGGACGGCAGGCTCCTTGATTGCAATGAAGCATTTGCAAGGATTTACGGATACGGCTCACGCAAGGAGACCTTGCAGTATCCGGTAGCAGACTTCCACGTAAGCCCGGAAGCCTTGCATGAGTTTTTTGCCGCACTTAAGACCAGGGGGTCTCTCATTGGCTATGAAAGGATTGGCAGACGGAAGGATGGCAGTTTGATCTGGCTGTCGGAAAACGTCAGCCTGGTTCCCGGGGAGAATAGCGAACAGTCTGAGATCGAAGGGACGCTCGTCGATATAACAGATCGCAGGCGGGCGGAGGAAGCGCTGCGGGAGAGCGAGGAAATATTCAGACAGTTCATGGATAACAGTCCGATTTACGTATTTTTTAAAGACGAAAATATCAGATCCGTCCGTTTAAGCAAAAATTATGAAAAAATGCTGGGAAGACCGATTTCCGAATTAATCGGCAAGAACATGGATGACCTTTTCCCGTCCGAACTTGCAAAAAGCATGATTGCAGACGACATGCGGATATTGAAAGAAGGGAAACAAATTGTTGTTGAAGAAGAACTAAACGGTCGATTATACACGACCATTAAATTCCCGATTATTCATGAAGGGAAACCGCGTTATCTTGCCGGTTATACAATTGATATTACGGAAAGAAAGCAGGCGGAGAAGGAGAGGATGTATCTGGAAGACCAATACCGGCAGCTCCAGAAGGCTGAGAGCCTGGGCCGGATGGCCGGGGCCATTGCTCACCATTTCAACAACCAGCTCGCGGTTGTGATGGGGAACCTGGAGCTGGCTATGGGTAAAATGCCGCATGGAGAAGGTTCTCTAATAAACATTACCGAAGCTATGCAGTCTGCGAGGAAGGCAGCGAAGATGAGCGGAATGATGCTGACCTACCTCGGACAAACCCCGGTCAAATGCGGACCGCTTGATCTTTCCGAGACCTTCCGCAGGAGCCTGACCATGCTCCGCGATGTCATACCGAAAGAGGTGTTTCTGAATATTGATTTGCCGTCTTACGGGCCGATCATCAGCGCTGATGAGGCCCAGGTCCAGCAGGTCATAACAAACCTGGTCACCAATGCATGGGAGGCCATGGATGAAGGCCGGGGAACTATTAACCTGACTGTTAAAATGATTTCCATGACGGAAATCAAAGCGGCACACAGCTTCCCGGTCGACTGGAAGCCGCAGGAGAATGACTATGCCTGCATTGAAATTGCGGACCCCGGCTGCGGGATAGCCGAAAAGGATATCGAAAAGCTCTTTGACCCGTTTTTCTCAAGTAAATTCACCGGGCGTGGTTTGGGCCTTGCCGTGGTACTGGGTATTATGAAATCACATGGAGGGGCTGTTACCGTTGAGAGCGAACCGGGCCGGGGGAGCATCTTCCGGGTGTTTTTCCCGCTTTCAAAACAGCTTCCTCTGTTGTTTCAGCAGCAGGAGAAAGCGAACGAAAGACCCGGGTTGGAAAAAGGCGCCGGGATACTGCTTGTGGAAGATGAGGCTGCGGTGCGTAAAATGGCCGGGTCGATGCTGACATTTATGGGCTATATAGTATATGAAGCAAAAGACGGTGTTGATGCCGTGGAGGTGTTCCGGCGTAACAAGGAAGAAATCCGCTGCGTAATTTGTGACCTGACGATGCCGAGACTTGATGGGTGGGGAACTCTTATTGCCCTGCGCAAGCTCGAACCCGATATTCCTGTGATCCTGGTAAGCGGTTTTGACAGGGAGAAGGTAATGGCAGGCGATCATCCAGAATGGCCACAGGTATTCCTGAACAAACCTTATGAACTCAACGAACTTGGCACGGCGATACGCCGTGCTGTCGGAGGCGACGGGGGATTGAAAGGCGAAAATAGAATATAGAATATCGAATATCGGGGGGCAGGAGAGATGTGAGACTTAAGTCATGCTTTTTTCCCTTCGATGTCCGATATTAGAACCCCGGTTTTCAGATCCCTGATTATTTGGCATAATTCCTGCTTGTTATTTGGATACGGTATTGACGTCTTTATAAATTAATAAAAGCAGGATTTACAATGATTCCGATAGATGAACTACAATTTGCTGAGCAACAGAAGGCCCGGATTGCATGCGCATATCTGTTTTCTTCTAAACTTGCCAGATCCGATACATTTCTAAAGCAGCTTGATTTTGGGACATTGAAAAAATCGTACCTGAAAAAGGCAAAAATGTATCATCCCGATTTATACCGCCATGAACAGAAGGAGATAATTGATAAGAAGACAGAACGTTTTATAAAAATACGTGAATCTTATGTACTTTTAAGTTCTTTTTTTGAAGAAAAAAATCATGTCATTCCTGAGAAGAATATTCGTAATGGAAAAATTATTGCCATAGGGGGCGCAAAGGGAGGTATAGGAAAAAGTTTATATACGGCCAATCTCGGGGTTTTTCTCTCAAACAAGGGGTTTAAGACAGTTGTGGTTGATCTTGACCTCGGTGGCGCCAACCTCCATCTTTACCTCGGTGAAACATTTATTAAATGTAATATCAATGATTTCATAAACAATAAAGTCTCATCTTTACAAAAAACCATAATACCTACGAAATACGGCCCGTACTTAATCGGAGGCGATAGTTCCCAGCTTGGTGCAGCGAATATTAACTACATGCGTAAACTGAAATTGATGAATGCGATCAAAAAAATTGATGCTGATTATATCATCATAGACCTGGGCGGGGACACTTCATATAATATCATAGACTTTTTCCTTTTAGCGGATCATGGAATCGTCATGACAACCTGTGATCCTGCATCTTATGTAGATGCCTATAATTTTATAAAAACAGCCTTATACAGGAAATTGAACAGACTGTTCGGCCCTGAGTCGAAGCACACGGATCAGAAAGATCACGATCTTGAGCAACTTATCCGTAAAGCAACTATGCCCGCAAATGTATCTAAATTCGTCAAGATCGAGAACCTGGTTGAGGAAGTGAAAAGAGAGATGCCGCAAAGCCTGCCTGTGCTGAGTGAGGCGATACTGACATTTAATCCCAACCTGGTTGTCAACAGAGTTCCGCCCAATTTTAATGTATCACAAATTGTTGACCGGATCCGGGAGGTTGCAACAAAAATGCTTTCAATAAGCGTCAGATACCTTGGTTGTATAAGTTATCAGGCGGAAATAGAGATTAGTGCCCGAAACCTTGTGCCGGTTGTGTCAAAATCTGCAAATTGTGATCTGACAAAAAATTTGAGTCAGATTACGGAGACTTTGTTGTGTAAGTAATAAGGGATCGAATGTAGAATATCGAAGGTCGAATATCGGAAGTAGTGGGGCGTGAGTCGTAAGGGGAATATAGGACAGCGATGTACCAGTAAGGCGGGAGGCGGAGGGTGGAGATTTTTCACTTGAACCCTCGAATCCTTGGCTCCTTGAACCGAAACAGTGAGCGCATTCCCCGTTGCTTGCAGCGGGGTAAGCGAGCGCATCAGAAATAGAATATATTCCTTACGGTGAAGATTCCCCGTAGCTTGCTGCGGGGAGCTTCAATCTTTGTCCCTTTCGATATTCGATATTCAAAATTCGATCTTCGGTATATTGTCGGCTAATTCATGGATGGCACTTCGTTAACTTTTAGTTCAGGGCGGCTGTTATCAGGCCATGTTTCTATCAGGGCCAATGCCTTTTCTCCTGTGAAAACAAACTGCATCGGGTGTCTGGCCAGTGAACCCATGTTAACCCGGAATATATCAAGACCTGAAGGCTCTATGTTGCTGATTGAATCGGTATGAATGAATATTTTATCGGTTTCCTGAAGACAATTGCGCATTAAACTGAGAAGCTTAAGCGCAGAAAAACCGTCAAAATCTCCTGATAGTTTAAGCTGCAGCATTTTGTTGAACCTGTATACGGATATTCCGAAATTTGATGCCATTGTTAATCTCCTTTTATGGTTCTTCTCTGTAAAAAATATTTATCTGACAGGATTTAGCGGATCAACTGCATCAGGCCGCTCCGGAAGAGCGGTCCGAAATACACATCCGCTTCGCGGAATAAAGTAAATGCAACCGATTGCTTATTGCCTGTCCGGCTTCAGGCCGGCAGGCAACATTCTGTCAATCCTGTTAATCCTGTCTAAAAATATATTTCTGTCTCAAAAATCCTTGAACTCTTCATCACCCATGGGAATCAACGTTTTGGGATTGACATCGTTTGATGAATGTACGGCCGCCTTTTTATGCTTAAGAGGTATTCTTATGGCAGATTTTTGTCTGCCCATTGATAAGGACTTCCTTTCTTGCCTGTCATAAGTCTTTCCATTGCCGTTAGCGCTGCCGCCCACAAGAGCGACAAGGTCTTCAACAAAACCCTTCATCTCCTGGGCCTTGGCGTTCATCTCTTCGGAAGCCGAAGCCGATTCCTCGGCATTTGCAGAATTCTGCTGAACCACCTTGTCCATCTCGCTCACAGCCTTATTGACCTGGTCGATTCCCTGAGCCTGCTCGTTTGATGCAGCGGCGATTTCGCCGACAAGCTGGGCTACCTTGGTCGCACTCCCGGCCACTTCGCCGAATGCTTCATTGGTTCTGGCAACCAGC
>RPRI01000151.1 GCA_003818505.1 Desulfobacteraceae bacterium
ATGTGTGTTCAATGATTTCAATATTTTGTGAAATAACAATAGCAGAATGCGCCATAAAATCAACCTGAAAATCAATGTTTTTAATATATTTTTTAATAAGTTACAGTTTCCGGATGGACACTATTTAGAATAGTTGCAGTTGCTATACGTAATAAAAAAGTGATTGCAACTTAAACATCTTAGGTTCATTATCTATCTGTATTCCCTATCGATTTAAAGAAAAGGATGTACAGATGTGCCATATGGCCACAAAAAATTGAAGCGTCCTATCAACTTAAGAATCTCTTCCTGATCTCCGGTGTAGTGGTTCTTCCTTCGATTCTGTTACTCGAAAGCTATCGAGACAAATTAGAAAAATGATTTTATTACAAATCAGAATAAATGGATGAACTCGAAAGAAGTTGACTGACAAGCGCATTTAAATAAATGTAAACGAATAGTACTCTTCTCAATAGACCCAAACTATTCAGCAGCGTGCTTTTTTAGGACCCCAATGGGTGAGGCGTCACGGTTTCTTTGGTTGTCACAGTAAGTGTCGAATTCTTTGAAAAGCTTTGCGGCAGCCTCCAGGCGCTCATTGGGGTTTTGGTCACTCAAGCGCAGAACTGCCAGATGCAGGGCTTCCAAAACTGCGGCGATCGCGGTAAAACTTCTAAAAATCGAAAGTCCCTCTGCGGTTACCACAATCTGGATTGTAGCCAGATCCGCCAGCGGGGAGCAATAGCTGTCGGTAACGAGCAGAATTCGAGCGCCGGCATCCGAAAAGCGCTTTGCGATTCGGACCGTTTGCCGGGCGTAAGGATGGCGAAAAACAGCAACAAGCATATCCTCACCTGTCACATCCAAGAGCATATCCGGTATCATGGTAATCTGTGGACCAATGAGAAAGGACCTTGGGCGTATGCGCTTGATCATGATGTGAAACATCTGCGCCAGCGCATAAGAGGTCCGAAACCCGCAGGCGTAAAGGTTTCCATTTTTTTCTTGAATGATCTCCGCCGCAAGGTGGAATGATTTGCGATCAATGGTTGCGTTGGTATGCTGAAGATTGCTGATGATGTTATTGATATTCAGGCTCAGAATATCATCGTTCGCGTTTTCCAACTCTCGTTTCTTTGTAGTGTAGCGCTGGGAAAGGGATTCGAACATCAACCTGGCATCTTCCTGGAGCTCGCGGCGGAGGTCGCTGAAGCTGCCGTACCCGAGTTTCGCGATGAAACGCACAACGGTAGCCTTACTGACACCTGTTTTTTTGGCCAGCGAGGTGACATTCTCGAACACTGTCCGGGAGGCATTACTGGACAAAAAGTCAACAAGCTTGCGCTCGCTCGATGTGAGCTTCTTGAGCAAACGAATTTGGGTTAAAATTGGATCAGTTGTCATTAAATGAAATATTTGTTGCAATTTATATTTTAATGGTATATTTGTTTCATGAATTCATTTTAGATTATTAGACAAACTAAAGTCAATTGTTTTCGATGAGGTAAGCAAAACTATCATGGCCGAAAAAAATGCTTCAATGCATGAATGGCTCAGGGAAATCCGCCGCGATCTGCACGCTCATCCGGAGCTTGGCTTTCGGGAGTTCCGTACCACCGAACGCATAATTGAAATCCTGTCAAAACTTGGCTGGGATGCTCAGCCGGCGCCGGGTACCACCGGAGCCATCGGCCTGTTGCAGGGTTCCGGAAGCGGTCCGGTGATTGGTTTGCGCGCGGACATTGATGCCCTGCCGGTGTCGGAACAGAATGATGTACCCTACCGTTCGCAGCATCAGGGGGTAATGCACGCCTGTGGCCATGACGCAAACACCGCCATCATGCTGGGTGTAGCCAAGAAAATTACAGACACAGATCTACTAAAACGTACAGGTGGCTCAGTAAAACTTATATTTCAGCCGGCCGAGGAGGGTGGGGCTGGAGCCAAAACTCTTATCGAAGGTGGCGTTCTGGAAAATCCCCGGGTCGATGTCATATTTGCCGGACACATGTCCCCCGACCTGCAAGTTGGTCGTGCCGGCGTTTTCAAAGAGTTGGGCTATGCATCATCGGATAGCTTCGTGCTCGACATCCGGGGGCGCGGAGGACACGGGGCTCGGGCGGAGGAATGCATCGATCCGATTGTTGCCGGCGCGCACTTTGTTACCCAGATCCAGACCATCGTAAGCCGCAACATTTCACCGACGATGCCTGCTGTACTGACAATCGGATGTTTTACTGCAGGATCGGCTGCCAACATCATACCCGAAACCGCCCAACTTCAGGGCAGTATTAGAGCGCTGTCTACTGAGGTACGCGGTATAGTAATTCGGCGGCTTGAGGAATTAACCAAAGCGCTCGAAGAGTCCTTTGGTGTTGCTTGCCGCTTGGTTGTCCAGACTGGCATACCGATCCTTACCAATAACCCGTCGAGCGCAGCATTGCTGCTATTGGCCGCAAGAACTGTTGTCGGAGAGCACAACGCAAGCTACCTGCCTCCGATAATGGCCTCGGATGATTTCGCATACTTCACTCAGGCCCGCCCTGGCGCCATTGTTCGTCTGGGGTGCAGCAACCCGGAGAAGGGATTTATTCATAAGCTTCACAACCCACGCTTTGACATTGATGAGGATGTGCTTTCCTTTGGAGTCGATATTTTTTTCGAAGCGATTACGAGCATACTTACCCATGAATCGATAAAATCTTCATTATATAAATCTGTAACTATAAATTAAAGGAGGCGTGTTATGGCATTATTTTATAATCGTTATCTTTCAGGGATTGTGATTGTTCTGACACTGGTAACGCTGTTGGTGGCCCCAGCTCTGGCCGGCAAAAAGGACAACACTCTGACCATCGCTTGGTCTAAAGAGGTGGAATCTCTGGACCGCTACTATAACACCGCCCGCGAAGGCATGATCATCAGTCGCCACATCTGCGACGATCTTCTTTTCCGTGATCCGGTGACCATGGAGTACAAACCGCTCTTGGCCAAATCCTACAAATGGATAAACTCGAAAACACTTGAGTTCGAACTTCGCCATGGCATCACATTCCACAATGGTGAGCCCTTCGATGCCGATGACGTGGTGTTCACAATCAATTACGTCACCAACCCGGAAAATAAGGTACTGGTGCAACAGAACGTCGACTGGATGCAGAAGGCTGAAAAAATCGGGCCTTTCACTGTCCGCATCCATTTAAAAAATGAGTTTCCGGCCGCCCTTGAATACCTCTCGGGCAACGTGCCGATCTACCCAAACGAATACTATGCCAAGGAGGGCCCCAAGGGATTCGGTATGAAACCGATCGGAACCGGTCCGTACAAGGTCGTCGAAGTGGGGCAGAACAAACAAATTGTTTTTAAGAAAAATGAGAAATATTTCAAAGACAGTCCCAAGGGACAGCCTTCCATCGGCACTATCATTCAGCGCACCATTCCCGAGATGACCAGCCAGATCGCTGAACTTATGACAGGCGGGGTAGACTGGATATATATGGTTCCCCCTGATCAGTTTGAGAACTTGACCAAGGTTACTGGCATCAGAACCACTACCGGCGAAGACATGCGTATAGCTTTCCTGGAGATGGATACCGCCAAGCGCTGTGGTGAAACACCATTTGCAAAGCTGGAGGTACGGCGTGCCATCAACCACGCTATCGACCGGGCGGCCATGGCCAAAAACCTTGTGGGCGGAACGTCAAGAGTGATTGATACGGCCTGCTTTCCGACCCAGTTCGGCTGCGATCAGAATGTAATGAAGTACGAATACAACCCGACTAAAGCCCGCGATCTTCTGAAGAAAGCAGGCTACCCCAATGGGTTCGAGACTGACATTTACGGTTACCGTGACAGAACCTACCTGGAAGCGATCGTGGGATATCTTCGGGAAGTCGGAATCAAGGCGAACCTGAAATTCATGCAATACTCTGCGTTGCGCGACAAGACTTATGCTGACCAGACACCTTTTTTCAAGATGACTTGGGGCTCATACGGGATGAATGACATGTCGGCCATAACCGGGCATTATTTCAAGTTTTCGAAGGAAGATTTTGCCCGCGATACACAGGTGCGCGACTGGCTCATGGAGGGAGATACCAGCGTGGATCCCAAGGTCCGCAAGGCCGCCTATTCCAAGGCGCTTAAACGAATTGCAGAGCAGGCTTATTGGGCGCCGCTTTTTTCCTACGTGGCCAATTATGCGTTCACGCAGGACTTGGATTTCACTCCATACGTTGACGCGGTACCTTTATTCTTCATGTCAAAATGGAAATAAGGAAGAGATCAAGAGGTTGAGGATTCAAAGGAAAATGGCTTAGATCCTTGTCTCTTGAACGATTTGTAATTGAAGCTCCCCGCAGCAAGTTACGGGAAATCCTCGACCGTTGGGAATAGTGTCTATTTGTAATTCGCTCGCTAACCCTGCTGCAAGCAGCGAGGAATGCGCTCGCTGTTTCTGTTCAACCTCTTCGCCACGATGCGAAGTGATTTTGGATGGGCTTATATCATGGTTGCGTATACCATCAAACGATTGCTTTTGGCCTTACTCGTAGCTGTTACGGTCTCTTTCATGAGCTTCATGCTCTTGAGGTTGACCGGAGACCCAGCAGCAGCGCTCGCAGGTGAAAGTGCCACCGAGTCCCAAGTCGCCTTCGTACGTGAACAGTATGGCCTGGACAAGCCGCTGCTGGTACAATATATTTCCTGGGTTGCCCGTGCGCTCAAGGGAGACTTCGGCGAATCTCACTATTTCATGCAACCGGTGAGTACGATCATAGCCGGCCGCCTGGGAGTCACACTGACCCTGGGCGGCTGCGCCTTGGTATTTGCTATCCTACTCGCGATTCCCATGGGAATTCTCGCTGCCATTCGGCCCAACAGTTGGATAGACCGGCTGGCCCTCACCATTTCGGTGATCGGGCAGGCCATGCCCTCGTTTTTTTTCGGGCTGGCACTCATCATTGTGTTCGGAGTGGTGTTGCGCATGCTGCCGATCTCGGGCAATGCTACCTGGCGACACTTCATCCTGCCTTCCATTGCTCTTGGCTACTATGCTACTCCGGCTTTCATGCGCCTGACCCGCTCCGGCATGCTCGAAGTACTATCATCCGACTACATCCGCACAGCGCGCGCCAAAGGTCTTCGGACGAGCAGCATACTGTTCAAGCACGCCCTGCGCAACGCCATCATTCCAGTGGTCTCGCTGTCAGCGGTGCAATTCGGCTTCATGCTGGGAGGCTCACTTGTGATAGAGACCGTTTTTGCCATAAATGGTGTCGGCTTCCTTGGCTACCAGTCAATCGCACGTTCGGACCTGCCTATGGTGCAGGCGATCGTGCTCATGGTCTCCATGTTTTACGTTGTACTGACGTTTTGTTCAGATCTTTTGAATGCTTTCCTGGATCCGCGCATGCGTGTTAATTAAGGAGCGGAAACTATGTCGCAGCCAATTCCTGAAATCGTTTACCCGTCTCCACGCCAGATTATGATACGGCGCACTCTGACGCATAAGGGGTTTCTGATCGGCGCGATTATGTTGTTGTTGATCAGCGCAGCTGCCTTGCTTGCCCCAGTACTGTCGCCCTACGATCCATACAACCAGGATCTTTCCCGGCGCATGATAAACCCAGTTTGGCATGAAAACGGCAGTTGGGAACATCCGTTGGGGACCGATAATCTCGGCAGGGATTATCTGAGCCGGCTAATGTACGGCGCCCGTATATCGCTTCTTCTCGGCGGCTGCGCAATGCTGATTTCAGGTGTCATCGGCACGTCACTTGGTATTGCGGCAGGTTACTTCGGAGGCCGGGTTGATATGGTGGTGGGGTTCCTTATTACTGCCCGCCTGTCGATGCCGGTAGTGCTGGTAGCGCTGGCCGTGGTGGCCCTTATCGGCAGTTCACTAAACGTAATCATCTGGGTGCTGGGATTGTTGATCTGGGACCGTTTCGCGGTGGTGATGCGCGCTTCGACACAGCAATTGCGGGAAATGGATTATGTAAACGCTGCCAAGGCAATCGGCTGCTCCACGTTGAGAGTCTTAGTTTCAGAAATTCTTCCGAACGTATTCAACAACCTGATTGTGGTAGCTACTCTCGAGATTGCCCACGCCATTCTACTTGAGGCTGCTTTGTCATTTCTCGGCATGGGCGTTCAACCACCGTTACCCTCTTGGGGGCTCATGGTGGCCGAGGGCAAGGAGTTTATGCTGTTCAGCCCGTGGGTCATCTTCATTCCGGGCACGGTGCTCTCTTTGCTGGTGCTCGCAATAAATCTGATGGGCGACGGAATCCGCGACATCACCGCACCGGAAGGCCGCTCATGACAACACTGCTCAACATTCGCGCTCTGTATGTAAATATCTCACTATCGGCAGGGATGCTGCATGCGGTTCGGGATGTGAGTTTTCATGTGGAACGGGGTGAAACCCTGTGTCTGGTGGGGGAGTCCGGATGCGGCAAATCGCTGACTGCTCTGGCCGTCATGGACATTCTCCCGTCTCGAAGTGTGCGGTGGGCCGAACAGATAACCCTCGAGGGCCAGGATTTGCAGAACCTGAAGGACCGCCACATGTCTGACCTTCGCGGAAGCCGCATGGCTATGATCTTCCAAGAGCCGATGACATCGCTTAATCCCTGCTACACCATAGGCAACCAGCTTGAAGAAACCCTGCGGCGCCACAGGTCGGCCTCACGGCGTGAAGCTCGTGATAGAGCCGTTTTTCTCCTGGAGAAAGTCGGTATCACCGCGGCTGGAACCCGCCTGAAGCAATATCCTCATCAGCTTTCCGGAGGTTTGCGACAGCGGGTTATGATTGCCATGAGCCTGATGTGCGGACCGGCTCTGATCATTGCCGATGAACCCACCACAGCACTCGACGTGACCATTCAGGCTCAGATTTTGTCACTTCTATCCTCACTGCAAAAAGAGTTCGGTATGGGGATGATTTTCATCACACACGATTTGGGGATCGTAGCCCGGATTGCCACTCGAGTTGCGGTGATGTATTGCGGGATGGTGGTGGAAACGGGAGTTGTCGGGGAAATCTTCCACAGCCCCCTGCATCCTTACACGCAAGGGCTGCTCGCCTGCCTGCCAGTGCCTGGAAAAACCAGGCCCGGTGAACATTTAGGGTCCATTCCAGGCATGGTGCCGACGCCCATCGGCGACTTCAGCGGGTGTATGTTCCGAAACCGCTGCTCCCACGCCATGGAAGAATGCTGCCACGAATCAATTGAGCTTTACAGAGTCTCCGTTGAAAGGGCTTACCGCTGCCTGCTAAGCAAAGAAACCTGCTTGGCGAACCACATGACACAAAAAGATTAATAACGATGAAACATCAGCTTATCCATATCCGTGAGTTGACCAAGACTTACCGAATCAGTACCGGCCTTTTTCGTGGCAAGCATGACCTCAGGGCAGTTAACGGTGTTACCCTGGAGGTAGAGCAGGGAACAGTTTTTGGTCTGGTGGGAGAGTCCGGGTGCGGCAAAACGACATTGTCAAAGCTGCTCCTGGGCCTGGAGCAGCGGACAGGTGGAGAGATTCTGTTTAACAATAGACCAACAGAATCCATCCCACGTCGCGATCTGGCACGCCATATCCAGCCGGTCTTTCAGGACCCTTATTCCTCGTTGAACCCGCGCAAGTCTGTGGCTTCGATTATCTCGTTACCGTTAAAGGTTCACCGTGTGGGAACTATGGTCGACTGGTCCCGCCGGGTTCAGGAAATCATGGATGTGGTTGGCCTGCCACCCCGACTGGCCAACAGCTACCCGGGCCAGCTTTCAGGTGGGCAGCGTCAGCGCGTTGCGGTCGCCCGGGCGCTGATCATGCATCCCGATGTTGTGGTGTGTGACGAGCCAACTTCAGCTTTGGACGTGTCGGTCCAGTCCCAGATACTCAACATGCTTATGGATCTGCGAAGCGAGTTGGGTCTCACCTATATCCTTATCAGCCACAACCTCTCAGTAGTCGAGCACATGGCCTCGCGCGTTGCCGTGATGTACCTGGGGCGCATCGTCGAGGAAGCTCCCACTGCAACTTTGTTCCGCAGCCCACATCACCCTTACACTCGCGCACTGCTGGATTCGGTTCTAACCCCCGAGCCCGAGAAAGGATTGCCCGAAAACCATCTGGGGATTGCTTATCCTGATCCCATTGACCCACCTCCGGGCTGTACGTTTCATCCACGCTGCCCGTGTGCGCAGGATGTATGCCGCAAAATTCCGCCATGTCCAGTAAATATCGGCAATCACATGGTGGAATGCCACTTTCCTCTCAACAATTCTACTCCGAAATATAATTGAATATGATTAGATCAACATACTAATTAAGTACAAAACAATTTAATGTCGGACATCGGAAGGAGAGGCTTTTTGATTCAATACTATGACGAAGCCCCAGTTGTTTTTCCGGTGCGAAAACACCATCGATGAACACTCCGCGAATGTCAATTATCCGAATTTATAGGGGTCTTCAGTCATATCATGGACAGTGCTTTTAAAAACACCTTTCGGACTCGTTGCTGGAATCGCCTATGCCAATCTGTAAAGGTGAATACCGCTGGGTCATATCTTTTCAGAGGTCTCCTGTTCGTAATGTCCACAAGATGGCGACTATCGCTTCTCGTGGATAACGCGATGGACGGCCACGACCATCTTTTTTGAGTGTTGGAAAAGTAGCAATCTGCTCTATTCGGTTCCATTGTCCTTTTGAAATTTCATCCATATCATACTACATATTCAATATCTTATGTCTATATTCATTTTTTTGATAGCTTCAAGGAGAATATCCTATATTTGTATCTTGCAATCAGAATGTTTTATAATATCAGACGTTATACCAAGAGGGGGAATATTTGGGACGTCCATAAATAAGTAAATAACCCTAAAAAGGAGGAAGCTGCATGATAAAAGATAAAGCCAAATCCGTTGTTAGGAAGAAGACCTCCGGATCTGTGAAGCAGCAAAAACGCTCCGGATCTATTTCTACCGAACTTTCTCAGAATTGCAGATGCATATGTTCAAGCGTGTGTTCAATCGAAGGGCCTGATTCAATCACGGCAGGAACAGAAAAGACACACACTCTGGAAGTTCGTATCGCCCGCAACCTTGGCTGTGTGCCCGATACAGGGGCTTGTGCGAACAACAGTACAATATGGACAAAGGGAGGCCAGCGCGGTACAGCAGTAACACTTAAAGATGATAAAAGAAGCAGTGTAAAAGTGAAAGTCGCTGCGGAAACTCATCCTGGAACATTCTGGCTGCAGGCTAAGCCTGAGACTACCTGTAAGTGCAAAGGCCCGGATGACATAGTATGTGATTGTTCAGACCAACCTGAAAAAGTAATAATTAATATCATATGATTATTTTCCGGATTGGCTTTTCTTGGAGTTATGCCTGAGGCTGTTCCCGCTCCATCGGAAGAAGCTGTTTTTTCGGGTCGCAAATACGGAACATATAAAATGCAAGCTTGATTTTTAAAAGATATTGATCTATATTCAGACCATAAAACAAGTCAATATATGGAGCTTTATTATGAAAACAATTTCAATCTCACAGGATATCGTCCCGATAGCAGAATTCAAAACAGGCATCTCAAAGTGGTTCAAAAACCTTCGGGATAAGGGACACCCATTGATCATTACGCAAAACGGCAAACCTGCCGGGGTACTGTTATCACCGGACGATTATGACGAACTGGTATATACAAAGTCTTTTTTTGATTCCATCGCAAGAGGAATATCGGACGCCGATAACGGCAGGACCTTCCCTGTAGAAGATATCAGGGCGGCATTAGTGGCAAGAAGAAATAAAAACAATCCGCAATGAAAATAATCTGGACAAAAGAAGCTCTTGAGCGACTGGTCGAAATTGAAGATTATATTTCAAAGGACAGCCCGGAAAGAGCAGCGATGTTTGTTGATAATATTGTGGATCATGCCGAATTATTGTCAAATAACCCTCAACTGGGCAGAGTGGTGCCTGAAACAGCCAATCCAATCATAAGAGAGTTGATATTCAAAAAATACCGGATAGTTTATAGATTAAAGAAAGATATAATTGAAATATTAACCGTGTTTGAAGGGCATATGCTCCTGCGGATAGATGAAGCCGGCTTTTAGAATTAACCCTCTTTTACTCCGTCAATATACTTCTCCCACTCCATCGGGAAAAGCTGCTTTTTTGCGTTATTGCATTCCTTGCAGGCCGTAACCGTGTTTCCTTTAGTGCTTTTCCCGCCCCGCGCAATCGGCACTATGTGATCCATGGTCAGCTCTTTTGCCGGAAAAGTCCGGTCGCAGTAAAAGCATTTGCCTTTTGCGAGCTTGCGCTTCCACCACTCGGAGCCTCTCAATTCCCTGGCTTTTCTGCGTTCTCTTTTTATATCTTCTTCTTCGAGGTTATAAGCGTAAGGTTCCATAAAAGACTTTTTATTCTTTTCGTTATCAGGATTGATGCTTTCGTAAAAAATCGAAAATTCCGTCACTACCGTGAAAATGGGAATCCAGAACTAGCTGAAAAAGACTGGATTCCCGCTTTCGCGGGAATGACGTAAAAATGTAAATTACTATAAGCTTTTCAGCCATTTCTTAATTTCACCGTTTAATATCTTATAGAATTTTTCAGAACCTCCGAGCCCTTTTCTTCCAAAAAAATAGTTTATCTCAAGAAAGAGCGGTTCATTATTATAATTTTCCGATGAAAAAAGAAAATCGAACCCGGCAAGATTTATACCTGTTTTTCTGCAAAAATCTTTGACCTTATACCCGGCAGCCCTGACAAGTTCCGGGTCCGAATCAAAATCCATGATCGCGCCTTTCGATAATCCGGCGCAGAAAACATCCGGATCTTTCTGAACCCGCCAGTAGGAAATAAATTTTTGTCCGATTACGGCAATCCTTAAGGATCTGTTCCCCGACTCGATATATTCCTGCAGTATAAAACCTTTCTGCCCTGTTTTCTCAAATTCTCCCGCCTTCTTGAATACCTTTTTCAGCCCGGCCTGCGTCTTTATCAGATGTACTGTTTCGCCTTCTCCCCCCCAATCGAATTTTAAAACAAAGGGATATGTAAAAGGCAGGTTTTCTTTTATTATATTTCCGTCTTTATCGTATAAAGAAGATACTGATGTGAATATCCTGGCTGCGGGATGGGCGGTTTCCGTTTTCTGAAATAAAAGGATCTGGCCGGTCTTGCCGGGATATTTAAACCTTGCATCATAATCTGGGAAAACGTTCTTACAGTTCTCCCTTGCCATGTAATATAAATCTTCCCTGCATCCCTGGGGAAGAATCACCGCACCGGCATGTTTTATCTCCTCAAGCTCAGCAGCACCCGGTTTCCGCCCGGCACATATCATGTTTTTATCAGCCGTAAAACAGGGATGAAAGGAAAGAATCATCAGTATCCGAATTTCTTTAAGGTTTTGTCGTCTTTACTCCAGTCTTTATCGACTTTCACGAATAATTGCAAAAAGACCCTCTTGCCGAGAAGCTTTTCAATCTCTTTTCTGGCTTCCTCGCCTATCTGTTTCAGCTTGCTTCCGCTCCTGCCGATTATTATCCCTTTCTGGGAATCACGCTCGATATGAATGACGGCGTCGATCTTGACTACACCCTTTCTTTTCTTCTCTTCAAAGGACTCGACAGTAACTGTCGTAGCATAGGGGATTTCCTGGCCCGTTAAACGAAAAACTCTCTCCCGGATCATCTCTGCCGCGATAAAACGCTCCGGAAGATCGGTCAACATATCCTCAGGATAAAAAGGCGGGCCTTCCGGCAGAAGCTTTTCCATGACGCAAAGAAGTTCTTCTATTCTATCCCCGCTTTTTGCCGAAACAGGAACTATAGTCTCGAAGTTATAAGCTACGCTCCACCGGTTTATTTCACCCGGAATTATAGATTTACTGACGGCATCGGTCTTATTAAGAGCAAGAATGACCGGCTTTTTTATCTTTTCCATATTCTTTATAAGAATCGATTCCGACTCCGGGTCTGAATTTGCCAAATCCCCGACTAACAGAATAATATCGGCGTCTCCCATGGTTGAAAGCGCCGCATCAACTATCC
>RPRI01000152.1 GCA_003818505.1 Desulfobacteraceae bacterium
AGGTATTCAAGAATTCTTTCCTTCGGTTTTTCAAGGCCGAAATGGTCTTCATTTAATATTTTTTCCGCTCCTTTTATGTCGGAGCTCACACATGAGCATTCAAGCCAGGGCAGGCTGATAATCCATTCAATATAGTTTCTTACAACCGTCGCTTCTGCGGACATCGGAGTCATCATCTTGAGCTTTTTGAACTCCTGGGCCGTTTTCTCCTCGGCCTCTTTCGACATCTTCTTTTCCTTGATGCGTTTTTCAAGCTCTTTAAGTTCGTCCCCGGAGTCGTCTTCGGTTCCCATTTCCTTCTTGATGGCCCGCATCTGCTCGTTCAAATAGTAATTCTTCTGGGTCTTTTCCATCTGTTCCTTGACCCGTGTCTTGATCCTCTGGTCGGTCTTGAATATTTCAATTTCAGTGTTGATCAGCTGAAGAAGATATGTATAGCGGTCGCTAATCGAAAGCGTTTCAAGAAGTCGCTGCTTCTCGTCGATTTTGAAAGCAAAATGGGCGGACACGGTATCGGCAAGCTGGGAAGGGCTCGTTATCTCGGAAAGCTTCTTCTCAAAGTCTTTCGGGATATTCTTGGTAAGATTGGCATATTCATCAAAAGCTTCCGTAAGCGCCCGGCAAAGGGCGGAACTTTCAGTTATGTCAATTTCGATTTCCACAACAGGCTCGATCTCAACCTTGTAAAAATCTTCATCGTTGGAAAAAGATATTATCCGTCCCCGCGATTTTCCTTCCACAAGGGCTTTAACTGTACCGTCAGGAAGCCGGAGAAGCTGCAAGACTCTTCCTACTGTTCCGATTACGCTTATATCCTTTTCCTCAGGATTGTCTTCTCCCGCAGCTTTCTGTGTTGCCAGAAAAACATTCTTGTCCCTGCTCATTGCGCTTGCAAGGGCATTGACCGATTTGGACCGCCCTACAAAGAGCGGCACAATCATATAGGGGAAAACCACTACATCTCTGAGTGGCAAAAGCGGAAGCTGTATCTTCATTGATGTGGGTTCCTGTTCCTTATCCTTATTAAAAAATCTGGGTATATTTACCATAAGTCAGATGATCGCAACCTCTTTGCTTTCATTAAGCCTGTTTTTTCGATTGCTCATAGAGCAGTATAGGTTCTTCCTTGTTAAGTATGACGTCTTCACTGATAACGCACTCCTTCACATTTTTCACGGAAGGAATTTCGTACATAATATCGAGCAGGCAGCTTTCGATAATCGCCCGCAGACCCCTTGCGCCTGATTTGCGTTTCTGGGCTTCTTTTGCGATTGCCGAAAGAGCGCTGTCTGTCAGCCTTAAGTTAACGCCTTCCATTTCAAACAGTTTTTTAAACTGTTTTATGAGGGCGTTTTTCGGCTCCGTTAAAATCCTGATGAGTGAAGCTTCGCTCAGTTCATCGAGTGTCGCAACAACGGGCAGGCGGCCTAAAAATTCGGGAATCAACCCGAACTTGATCAGGTCTTCAGGCTGAACCATTTTAAGCAGTTCGCTCTTGTTCTTGTTCTCTTTCGCTACTATTTTTGCCCCGAAACCCATAGTCTTGGAACCGAGCCTTCTCTGTATTATCTGATCCAACCCGTTGAATGTTCCTCCGCAGATGAAAAGGATGTTTGTCGTATCTACTTTGACGAAATCCTGCTGGGGGTGTTTTCTTCCGCCCTTGGGGGGTACGCTTGCAGTGGTTCCCTCTATGATTTTAAGCAGAGCCTGCTGTACTCCTTCACCGGAAACATCTCTTGTTATCGATGGGTTATCCGATTTTGCGGCTATCTTGTCTATTTCATCAATATATACAATGCCGCGCTTGCACTTTTCCAGATCGTAATCAGCATTCTGGAGAAGCGAGAGGATTATATTCTCAACATCTTCACCGACATAACCCGCTTCGGTAAGGCTGGTGGCATCCGCTATTGTAAAGGGAACATTCAAAAATCTTGCAAGTGTCTGCGCCAGGAGTGTCTTTCCTGTGCCTGTAGGGCCGATGAGCAGAATGTTGCTTTTCTGTATCTCGATATTGCCTGTGTTTACATTTGAATCGAGCCGCTTGTAATGGTTGTAAACGGCAACTGAAAGAATTTTTTTCGCATAATCCTGCTCTATTACATACTCATCCAGCATTTCCTTGATCTGCTTGGGAATAAGCAGGTTTTCATGCTCGGTGGTCGTTTTATCGCTCTCTTCTTCTATAATTTCGCTGCATAGCTGGATACATTCATCACAAATGTAAACTGCGGGTCCTGCGATCAGCTTTGTAACTTCCTTCTGGTTTTTCCCACAGAATGAACAGAAAAGGTTATCGCTGTCGTTCCCTTTTTTTGTCATTTGCTGCCTCCGGCTTTTTCAATATTATCGATGTCACCCCTGTTTACGATGACATGGTCTATAATCCCGTATTCCTTTGCTTCCTCACCCGACATAAAATAATCTCTATCTGTATCTATCTGTATTTGTTTTATATCTTTGCCGGTATGGAATGCAAGGATGTTATTCAGAGTATCCTTCATCCTCAGAATCTCTCTTGCCTGGATAGCTATGTCGGATGCCTGCCCCTGAAATCCTCCCATGGGCTGGTGAATGAGTATGCGCGCATTGGGCAGGGAATAGCGCTTTCCTTTAGCTCCGGCAGTCAGTAAAAAAGCTCCCATGCTTGCGGCCTGGCCTATGCAGACTGTTGCAATGTCAGGCTTTATATACTGCATTGTATCATAAACTGCCAAGCCGGAGGTAACTACTCCGCCCGGTGAATTGATATAAAAGTTTATGTCCTTCTCGGGGTCTTCGGATTCAAGAAAAAGGAGCTGGGCGATGAGAAGGTTTGCAACTTCATCGTTCATGGCAGTTCCGAGAAATATAATCCGGTCTTTTAAAAGCCGTGAATATATATCGTATGCCCGCTCTCCCCTGCTGCTCTGCTCTATTACCATAGGTATCAGTGGCAAGGTTTTCCTCCTTTTATTAAATTATTCCGGCTGTTTTTCTGTTTTAGTTTCCGGCACAGGCTCGGTATTTTCAACAGAGCTGTTTTCTATAATAAGATTGATGGCGCATTTTTCAAGCAGCGTGTGCTTGAAATAATCAAGTTTATCTTTATTCTGCCTGTAATATTTTTTTATTTCATCAACCGGCTGGTTAAAAGATTCGGACATTTTCTTAAAACCGTCTTCCAGTTCATCGTCTTTCAATACAAGTTTCTCCTGCCCGATTATCTTGTCCAGAATCAGGTGGCGCCTTATCTGTTTTTCGGCGGTATCCCTGTATTTTACAGCAAGAGTCTCTTTCGAGAGGCCGAGCGCTTCAAGCGATGTGTTGTGGTAGGCAAAGGATCTTTCTGCGTCGGCGATAATGTTTTCAAGTTCGAATTCAACCATTGCTTCAGGGACTTCAAACTGGGTTTTTGCAATAAGAGCCGTAAATATCTGCTCATTCAGTTCCTGTTCGACTCTTTTTTCATATCCCTGGCTTAAGTTCTCTTTTATCTTATCTTTAAGTTCTTCCAATGTGTTAAAACCGCCAAGATTTATTGCGAGCTCATCGTTAATTTCGGGAAGTATCTCTTCCCTGATCTCATTTAAGGTTACATCAAATACTATATCAAGGTTTTCGAGTTTGGAATTAAAGTAGCCTTCCGGGAAATGAACTTTAATCTCCTTTTTTTCACCTTTCTTCATTCCGGTAATTTGCAAATCGAAATCTTTTGTTATCCTGCCCTGTCCCAGCTTGATCGTGAAATTCTCCGTTTTTGCCGTTTCTTCGAAAGGTTTCCCGTCTTTGAATCCTTCGTAAGTGATGAGGGCAAAATCGCCTTCAATGGCCGGTCTGGTTTCTTCTATGGTTTTCTGCTGTGCAAGATTCTTCTGAAGCATTTTAAGCTGCGCTTCAATTTCATCATCACTGATCTTGTATATATTTTTCTTAAGCGTCAGGCCCTTAAAATCTATATCGGCAATTTCAGGCTTGATTTCGATAGTTGCGTCATATTTATAAGGTCCTTTTTCGTCAAGGACTGGCGGTTCTATCTTCGGGTCACCGACAATTTTAAGCTCTTTCTCCCTTACCACATCAATAAATGAATCCTGAAGAAGTTTATTCGAAACATCCGAATGTACATCCTTTTTGAAAAACTGCTCCAGAACCGAACGGGGGGTTTTCCCAGGACGGAAACCCTTTAACTTTGCTGTCTTTTTGAGATTTTCATAGGCTTTGTCTATCTCGGTTATAACCCTGTCGTTTGGGATTTCGACATGCAGAATCTTTTTTACGGTGCTAACATCTTCAATTGTAACTTGCATATATTTCCTTTCTTATAAAAAATACCCGTCAATTTTCTGATGCTCTCGCAAAAAGTCATATAAAAATCCCCAGAAAGCTCATTAGTTTCCATTCGGAAATGACCCTTTTGAGCGATCTCTGTGTCAATCCGCGGGATTTCTTGTGCGACATACTATGCGTATGTCTTAAGCTCAATCCCTTGATTTCCTTGAGCTTGCCCAAAATTGCCTATTTCCGAATTGGAAACTTAACTGTGTCCGAGCTTGGTTTCCAGATGGACACTCATTAGTAAGTTAGAAAATATTTCCGGCAGGAAATATTTTCGTAAACTTACTTATACACCTCAAGGGGGTACTAAAAGAGTCCCGTTTATCGGAGTTAAGTAAGTATATTCAGACTTTTTACGACACTATCATTTTCTGATGCAATTAATTATATTTTTGAGTACTTCTCCCGACACAATCAACAACTCTTTTCGAGATGATGCTGATTTATAAATGGTGCGAAAGGGGAGATTTGAACTCCCACTCTGTCACCAGAGCTGGATCCTAAGTCCAGTGCGTCTGCCAGTTTCGCCACTTTCGCAACTTCTTAATAATTATAGGTATTGCAATTTCCACCAAACAAGATTAAAATTTTATATACTTAAATATTACCAGAGTATCCCTTTTATCGGGTTTAATTTAGCATCTTTCGACTTCTTATGATACTGTCAATAATGTTAAGTATAATAAAAGTTTTCTAACATAATATCAACCTATATTCGTGTCAAGCAAAATTGATAAAAATTCCTGTTATGTCAATATATTGTAATAGATTTATTGAAAAGGCAACTTATGTTTCTGCGGCAGTTGCCTTTCTGCTCCTTTCTGTCTGTTGTTTTCAGGCTTATGCAGGGCAACCTGATACCGAGGCAAGGGGCATAACGATAGTGCTGGACCCGGGCCATGGCGGTGATCTCGATTTAGGGGCAAAAGGTCCTGATGGAACGATCGAAAAAAATGTGACCCTGAAGCTTGCCGGAATAATTGCTGCAGAGCTTGAAAACAGATTCAATGTAATTTTAACACGCATGGAAGATTCTCAGCTTGATATTCCGGAAAGGACTTCTGTGGCAAACCATTTTAAGGCAGATCTATTTATCAGCATTCATGCCGGAGGCGGTTTTGTTCATAAGACAAGAGGTATATCTATATGTTATTTTGCAGATAATTCTCAGGATGCGATGGATGTAGTGAATGAATTGAAAACAGACTCGATTACCCCCGGTCGAAACCATATCAGTCAACCTGAGGCTGAATACGGCAGGAAGCTCAAAAAAACGGAGGGGAATTCAGATTCTCCGGTTGTCTGGGAAAAAATACAGATAAAACACGAATTATTAAGTGCTGATTTCGCAGATATTGTCAAAAAAAATCTTTCCGGGATAATTACAAACAGCGACATAAAAATGAGCAGCGCCAATTACGCGGTTCTGGAAGGGGCTGATATGCCTGCAATATTGATTGAGGCAGGGTGTCTTACCAACCCTGATGACGAAAAGGCTCTTTCCGGGAAAGAATATCCTGCCGCTCTAGTAAAAGGACTGAGTCTTGCAATTGATGAATATTTTCAAAATATCGGCTTGCAGGAAAAAATAAAGCGTGGTAATTGACGGCACCGTGAAAAAGTCGTTTTGACATCCGACTTATAATAAATTTTACGGGTCTACCATTTTTGTCTTTGTCAAAACCAAAAATATCGGGGCGTGGCGCAGCCTGGTAGCGCACCTGCTTTGGGAGCAGGGAGTCGGAGGTTCAAATCCTCTCGCCCCGACCAATTATATCAATAAATTGCAACATGTTTTGCAGCCTTTTTTAATGGCGTAAATCGTCTGAGTACAAAATTGGGAACACAATTTAAGTCCCTTAAAAATAAAAAATATTGAAGACTCGGATCGATCTTGGGGTTGGCAATCATTATGCACAACATTATCAGCTTTATTGAATCCGTTCGTTTGCTTCCTGTACTACACAAACAGGCAGGGTCTGAAAAAGCTGCTGATTACTGATTGCAAGCAATATCTGAAGGTGTTCTTTCCAGAGGAATTTTCCCGCTTGACTATCCATTCGAGTAAGGTTAAGTGTTAATAGACCGCTTTTAATTTCTCTTGCGTGAAGTCATCGTGCCATTTTGGACCATCAAGCGGAAAATTGAAAAGATATTCATCATGTCCAAGAATTCTATCCTTCCCAAAATAGTCCATATTCTCGCCCTTGTCTTTTTAATGCATTGCCTGATCGGCCTATCTGGTTGCGCTACCCCTGTAATCAAAATTGCCAAGCCGACACCGGATATCATCAAAGAATATAAATCCGTTGTCGTATGGGCCGGAAATGTTGAAATGGTCGATACCGGTGTGAATGTAAAAAAAGGAGATTATGTTACTATTTTAGCCGAAGGAGAAATCAATATATGGCCTTCATCTGGAAGTAAAAATTATATCAGATATCCTAGCCGCACCCTTTTAACCAGGATTGGAAAAAATAATTACCCAGATACGTATTTTAAACCCGATATATATCCAATTTATGAAGATGGTCACATTTATTTAGGTTATAGAGGCTCTCGAATCGGCTTTAAAGGCGCACCCGAGAATTTAGCATCTTACCGCCTTGAGCCCGCAAACTTTGCTGAATATCGTGATGATGTCGGCTATTTTGTAGTCGATATTATTGTATGGAAAACGAATAACCCCTTTCTAATAGCTAAATTTTTTGAAGAAGCTATCCAAAGAGATCCTCAAAAAGTTGCTTTAAAAGAGCTTGTAACAGAATTAGAATGGCGAAAAGAAATGTTTTTGAAGGAGCAGAAGGCAGAAACAGAATTGGCTGAAGTAGAAAAAGCGATTGCAGATATTCAGTTAGAAGAACTTTCAGAACCAGAGGAGTTAAAACAAGAAGCTGCAGACTTTGGATCCATTGTTATTGCTAAGAAGAATGAAGAATCTCAACAAGATAATGATATTGCAGATATTCAGTTAGAAGAACTTTCAGAACCAGAGGAGTTAAAACAAGAAGCTACAGACTCTGGATCCATTGTTATTGCTAAGAAGAATGAAGAATCTCAACAAGATCAAGATTATGATAAAGGAAAACAGAGTCAAATAATTAGCCCAAAACCACAAGAAGAAAAAAAACTCTCTGTGCCACCACAAAAAGATATCCCAAATACAAAGGATGATGAAAAAGAAAAAAAGATCGCCGAGCTGAACGAACGGCTTCAAAAAGCGATACAGGCATTGCATGACGTGGAGGAAATGAAAAAACGGATGTCTTTACAACTGGCCGAACAACAAAAAAAGGAAGCACAGTTTGTTGCTCGGTTAGATGCCATGGAAACGGAGAGAACAAAACAACCGAAGAATATTCCGGTAATCGCTATCGCAACCCCCAAAGATGGGACTACGGTGGACTCCGAATACATTGCTCTTGCCGGTGTGGCCGAACATGAAAAAGGAATTGAAAAGTTCGAGATCCTGCTGAACGGTGAGTCAGCACACTTAAAAGATCAACGTGGAATTCATATTGCTCAAAAAGAGATTAAAAGGATAGAATTTTCAGAGAGAATACACCTTCGGGAGGGTAAAAACAACATCACCATCCTGGCGCAGGAAAAGGAAGGAATAATCACCGAAAAAACCATCACCGTTTATATGGCCAAAAAAAAGGGAGAAATCTGGGCGGTAATTATTGGAATCAACAAGTATCGTAATCTTCCCTCCCTGAAATATGCCGTAAATGACGCAAGGGAAGTCTATCGTTATATGGTCGAAGTGAACCAGGTTCCGAAAGATCATCTTTGGCTCCTCCTTGACGAAGACGCAACCCTGGATCGCATTCGCAGCGCTCTGGGAACGCAACTGCGGAGGAAAGCGGGGAAGGAGGATATGGTAATAGTATACCTGGCAGGGCATGGAGCTACCGAGAAAGATACCTCCAGCCCGGACGGGGACGGGCTGGAAAAGTATATTCTACCTCACAATGCCGATCCATCGGATTTATATGCATCCGCAATGCCTATGGGAGAAATATCCCGGATATTTCAACGTATCAGTTCTGAAAAATTGGTCTTCCTTACCGATACATGTTACAGCGGGGCAAGCGGAGGAAGAACTATTCTAATATCGGGAACCAGAGCAAATGTTTCCAGCGCTTTTTTGGACAGACTTTCTCAAGGTAAGGGCAGAATGATTATTGCCGCCAGTGATGCAAATCAGGTGAGTGCCGAAAAAGATGAACTCAAACATGGGGTCTTCACCTATTACATGTTGGAGGGACTTGGTGGCAAAGCAGACTTTGATGGTGACGGAGTTATAACACTGGATGAGATTTACCGCTATGTTTCCGTCAAAGTTCCTCAGGCAACGGGACAAGACCAACATCCTGTTAAAAAAGGTGAAATGACTGGAGAAATCATTCTGGGCGTCGTAAAAAAACCCTAAGCTGGACCACCACAGAATCAAAAGATCTGCGAGGTCGATCCCTTTATTTGCCCAAAGTGTAAGGGTGCTTTACAGATAATCAACAGCGCAGAACAGCAGTTTTTTTCCTTCTGAGGGGCCCAGCATCCTTCCTGAAGTACAAATAACCAACATTGATAAATATGCATCATTTCAAACCGTAATCAAACCGTAATTATTGATGTTCCGGAATAATGGTGGTATGAATAAACTACTAATGATATCTGGCCGATTTTCAGGTTGAATAATAAACATAAGTTTATTCTGGCGAGTCATTGGCAAAGGCATTCTTTATCATGATTTTTTTGTCACTGATCAATAATGTCACCCTCATCATTGCATTAAGCATTATCTATAGTTTTATCATCCGTAGATGGAAATATGGGTAACGCATCAGCCAAGCGATCTCCGGTCTTCTTTTTGGTGTGGTTGCCGTTGTAGGCATGATGAATCCACTCATTATTTCACCGGGCCTTATTTTTGACGGCCGCTCCATCATCATCAGTGTAGCGGGTTTCATCGGCGGCTGGGTTACGTCACCTATTCCGCCCCCCGGTATTGTGGAATTGAGATGTAGTTACGAAAAAAACAAAAGAGAAGTTATGGGAAGCATTACCGGCATACGTATAGACAGGATCAATGTGCCGCTTACATACCGGAAGGTATTCGATTCAATTTTAGCTCACGATAAATATAAGAAAGATGAGCAGACCGGTTTCCGCAATAAATTTAACACCCATGCCCGCAGAAAAAAGAGTCCCCGATACAAAGTCGAATTGGCTTACGGCAGTCGCTTCGAACCTTGGATTCAAAGGGTCGAAGAACTGGCAAAATAATATGAAAGCCACGGTACTTACAAACCAACTTGACAACAGTTAACGCACAGGTTAACATACAACCATGAAACGAACAGTAATTTTCTATACGACTATCGATGGGAAATATCCTGTCCGGGAGTTTCTTGATTCTTTATCCGGCAAAGTTGCCCAGAAATTATTATGGACTCTCAAACTTTTAGAGGATCTGGAATTCCTGCCATCCATATATTTTAAAAAGCTGTCTGGTACGGATGGGATATGGGAATTTAGGGTTCAATATAGTTCTAATATATACCGGATATTTTGCTTTTTTGACACTCGTTCGTTGGTTATATTGACGCATGGTTTCATAAAGAAAACCCAGAAAACACCAAGACAGGAAATTGAACGAGCCGAGAAATACAGGAAAGATTTTTTAAGCAGAGGGGAAAAGATATGAGTGATTTAGATAAATATATAGTTAACAGAAAAAAGAAAGACAAGGAATTTGCAGAAGGCTTTGATGAAGGCTACGAACAGTTCAAAATCGGAGTTGTTTTGCGCCAGGCGAGAGAATCCGCAGGCCTGACACAGGAAGAACTGGCAAAACGTCTCAAAACAAAGAAGACCGCTATTTCCAGAATAGAAAATCATGCTGAGGATATCAAACTTTCCACTTTGGAGCGGGTTGCTAATGCGCTGGGAAAAAGATTACAGATTTATATAGCCTGATGCAGCGACCCGGACGTGATTGATCATATCCGGGTCGGCGTGTTGTTCTTCGAGAAAGCAGGAGAGAAAACCCATGTCTGACCTTAACTTATAAGCATATTTGTCAGGGAGCGAATGATTATTCAGGAATATAAAAAATACAATATCGCTATGTATTAATTCGGTTTAAAAGTTTAAGACATCCCATAGAATGCTCACAGGCCAATTTTACAGAAAACTACCATTTTCAATCCAACCATCCCCTACCCGCCGTATAAGGACAAATTGAATTATATAAAACTTTTATTGTCGTAAGCGGAAGGGAGTTTCATGGATGTCCATGATAATGGAAATAGATGATGGAAATAAATGGTTGCAAAATAATTCTCATAATATTATGTATTATTTAAAATGTTTATGTCGCACAATCCTGCTCAGAACCGACCCGTGCTTTGTTGACTATGGAGGCAAAGAAGACAAGACGTTGAACAGAAAGTTATAAGGAGATTTACTATGGGCCAACCAGACATCCGGTGGATTCAACGCTTCAACAACTTCAATAAAGCCTTTGCCCAGCTAAGAGAAGCTGTGAACCTTGCGAAACAACGCCAACTCTCCAATCTTGAAGATCAGGGATTGATCCAGGCTTTTGAGTACACGCATGAAATGGCGTGGAATACCCTGAAAGATTTTCTGGAAGAACGAGGTGTTGGAAATCTGTATGGCTCACGGGATGCCACGCGGGAAGCCTTTAAGACCGGTTTGCTTGAAAATGGCGATGTGTGGATGGATATGATCAAAAGCCGCAACCTGACCTCGCATACTTACAATGAAGAGGTTGCGCGCGAAATTGTAACTGCAACGATTCATTCTTACTTCGATGAGTTTTCAGCTTTTCAGACTCGCATGGAAAAAATAAAAGAGGAACCGCAATGAGTCTGCGTTTCGGTCTCAAGGACAGCACCATCCAAAAAATCAGTGCCGTGCTTGCCCACTATCCCCAGGTTGAACAGGCAATACTGTATGGCTCGCGCGCCAAAGGCAACTATAAAAACGGCTCCGATATTGACATGACCCTGCGCGGCAGCGAAGATCTGACCCTGCATGTCCTCTACCGTATCATGGAAGAAATAGACGGCCTGCTCCTGCCCTACACATTCGATTTATCCCTGTTTCACAACATCAGCGACCCGGACGTGATTGATCATATCCGGCGGGTTGGCGTTTTATTCTATGAGAAAGCAGGAGAGAAAAGCCATGTCCAACCGTAGCTTATAAACATATTTATTTAGGTTTAAAAGTTTAAGACGTCCCATAGAATATGAAAAAGTTTAAAAGTTTAATACGTCACCTATTCCGCCCTTGTGCTATTGGAAACAATGGCGCTATGTTCGAACCCGGGTTCGCAACCTTCTTAAAATGGGTGCCCATCCGAACGTTGCCATTCCCATGAGTTTATCACGGAAAGGCCCGTGGAAATGCGCCAGAACATTAGCCACGCAAACCGGCATGACAATTTAATGGCTAAAGGATCAAGGTCTGCTATCTGTCAAAGAACAGTGGGTAAACATTCATTACCCGACTACGGTCCGGTAATTTAAGTGAACCGCGCAGTGCGGACCCGCTTGCTGCGTGGTGTGGGCTTTCTATTACCCACAAGTACAAGTGATTCTATCGCCGGGCCTCTTCCTTGAACAGCTTGATGTTTGTCTCAACGAGCTGCTCAATGATTTTTCGCACCCG
>RPRI01000153.1 GCA_003818505.1 Desulfobacteraceae bacterium
AAGCACCTGCCTTGTGACTGAGGCTATGGGAACCGGAGCGTCTTTTGCTGTTTCCCATTCTGCACATACGGGAATAGGCACTCTTCCGATAATTTTCTTCGGCAACGATGAACAGAAAAAAAGGTATCTTCCGAAACTTGCCACAGGTGAGCTGATCGCGGCTTACTGTCTGACCGAATCGAGCGCAGGGTCGGATGCTATTAATTCTCAATCAACCGCTACGCTTTCTCCCGATGGCGGAAATTATATTTTAAACGGAGAGAAGATATTCATTACAAACGGCGGCTGGGCTGATGTTTTTATTATTTATGCAAAAGTTGATGGTGATAAATTCACAGGTTTTATCGTAGAGCGGACTTTCCCCGGGATATCAAGCGGATCCGAAGAAAAGAAAATGGGAATAAAAGGATCTTCCACAACATCGGTTATTCTAAAAGACTGTGTTGTTCCTGTTGAAAACGTTCTTTTTACGATAGGCCAGGGGCATAAAATTGCTTTTAATGTTCTCAATGTCGGACGTTTGAAGCTCGGGGCAAGTGTGGTCGGACCCAGCAAGACCGCAATAGCCGAAGCAGCAAAATATGCCAATATCAGAGAACAGTTCGGCAAGAAAATCAGCTCATTCGGGATGATTAAAAGCAAGCTGGCGGATATGAGCATAAGAACATATATGGCCGAATCGATAGCTTATCGCACTGCTGCTTCAATCGATGACAGGCTTGGTGTTTTGGATGAAAAAGCAAAAAAGGACGGGGCAGAGAATGCTAAAGCTATTGAGGAATATGCTATAGAGTGTTCGATAGCCAAGATATTTGGAAGTGAATGTCTCGATTATTGCGCGGATGAACTTGTCCAGATATTCGGAGGAAACGGATACATTGCTGAATATCCGGCAGAGCGCATGTACCGGGATTCGAGAATCAACAGAATATTTGAAGGCACAAACGAAATAAACCGCCTGTTGATTCCGGGAACATTTATTAAAAGGGGATTCCAAAAGAGGCTTCCAGTAATGGAGGCCCTTATAAGTATTGAGAATGAAATAAAGTCATATATTCCTGTTGATAATGAAACGGTCAGCTCTCCTCTTGCAACACAGAAGAGAATGGTTGGGATTTGTAAAAAAATGCTTCTTTATGCAGCAGGTTCTGCCGTTAACAGGCTTTTGGCAAATATTGCCGAAGAGCAGGAAATTATGGCCCTGCTTGCAGACATGATAATAAGAATATATGCCATGGAAAGTGGTCTGTTGAGGGCTGAAAAGATTTCTGTTTCAAAGGGTGAAAAGAAAGCCGAATACCATATTGCGGCAGTCAAAGTTTATGTAAATGATGTTTTCCCGAGAATGACTGTCATGGCTAAGCAGATTCTCGCTTTTGTTGAAGAGGATGAAGTGCTGACGGCAAAATATAGTGGGGTTGATAAACTTGCCTCCATCCTGCCCATTAACACCATTCCATTAAGGCGCTTTATTGCCGAAAAAGTTATTAAGGGGCAGAAATATCCTTTTTAATAGTTACAAAAAAAGGCGGACTTTATAAAGTCCGCCTTTTTTTTCTCCGGCAGCTGTTATTTTATAGCCGATTCCGCTCTAAGGTTCTTCTTGAGTACCTTTCCCACATTTGTTTTCGGCAGCTCTTCCCTGAATTCTATTTCCGTAGGAAGCTTGTAAGTTGCAAGGCTTTTTTTGCAGTGTTCAATAAGCTCCTCCTTTGTTGCGGTTTCTCCTTCTTTCAGTACAACAAAGACTTTGACAGATTCTCCGCGAACCGGGTGAGGTATGCCAATCGCAGTTGCCTCCTGAACTTTCGGATGCTCAAAAAAGACTTCTTCTACATCGCGGGGATAGACATTGTAGCCGCCCGATATAATCATGTCTTTTTTGCGGTCTACGATGAAGAAATATCCGTCATCATCCATTTTTGCTATATCACCGGTGTGCAGCCATCCGCCTGCGAGAGTATTTGCGGTTTCTTCCGGAATGTTCCAGTAACCTTTCATAACCTGAGGGCCTTTAACTATGAGTTCGCCTATTTCACCAACAGGCAGGTCGGTTTTCCCGTCATTTAAATCCACTATTCTGCTTTCAGTGTCGGATATGGGTAACCCGATACTCCCAACTTTGCGCTTTCCGCCCGCAAAAGGATTAACATGCGTAACAGGTGATGATTCGGTCATTCCAAATCCTTCGACAATAACTGCTCCCGTTTTCTTTTCAAAATCCCTGATAACCTCAACCGGGAGCGGAGCGCTACCGGAGAAGCATCCTTTTATCGAAGTCATATCGGTTTTGTTTATTAAAGGATTATTAAGCATTCCAATATACATTGTCGGAACAAGAGGAGCAAATGTCGGTCTGAATTTTCCTATTGCTTCAAGGAGCGGTTCAGGCTGTGGCTTTGGAACGAGAACGTCGCCCCATCCCATGTATATTGAGAAATTCATTGCAACAGTAAGACCGAATACA
The DNA here is from genome assembly GCA_003818505.1 of Desulfobacteraceae bacterium. Classification (GTDB taxonomy): domain Bacteria; phylum Desulfobacterota; class Desulfobacteria; order Desulfobacterales; family RPRI01; genus RPRI01. The sequence continues at coordinate 2,468 of RPRI01000153.1, forward strand.
TGAAAAAAAGGCAATGCGCCTAGCATTACCTCTTCGCCCCTGTTGAATTTTGGGAACCATGCGCGAACCTGCTGAACCTGAGTGCTGAGATTTGCATGTGTCAGCATTACGCCCTTCGATACACCTGTGGTTCCGCCTGTGTATTGATACATGGCAACATCGTCAAAAGAAATTGAAACGCGCGGAGGAGCAGGGAAATGTTTTGAGAGAAGATCTTTCCATTTGTAAACACTGTCACTTGGTTTTACATCAGCCGCAAGTCCTTTTTTCTTTCCGACAAGCGGAAAGAGGATATTCTTCGGAAAAGGAAGATAATCACCTATGGATGTATAGATTATCTGCTTTATTCCCGTCTTTGGACGAAGATCGATCATGCGGTTACCAAGAAGGTCGAGGGTAATAAGAAGTTTCGAACCTGAATTATTAAACTGATATTCAAGTTCCCTGTCGGAATAAAGAGGATTGTTCATTACTGCTATTCCACCAAGCTTGATAATTGCATAATAACTCACTACGCAGGGGATAAGGTTGGGGAGAAGAATTGCGACGCTGTCTCCCTTTTTGATTCCGAAGCTGTTCAGGCAGGCTGCAAAGTTGTTTACCATGTTGTTGAGTTCACGATAATTTATCGTGTAGCCTTGAAAATTCAACGCCATTTTATCCGGAAAGTCTTTTGCTGTCCTATCCAGAAAATCGGGAAGAGAAGCTTTTTCAATACGGATGTTTTCCGGAACTCCATCCTCGTAATTTTTCAGCCATGGCTTGTCCTGGTAACTTATTCCTTTTGTCATTATAATCTCCTTTCAGTTTAAATAAATAAGTTTATATCTTAATATGTTAATTAAATATTATGAGTTTATAAAAATCCTCACTTGAAATTATAATTGATATGTTTATGGCGTTTTTTGCTAATTGAAAGCGATAAATATTCCTCTTATATAATTCCTTGAAGGTTAATAAAATCAATTTTTTTCTTGACAGAATGAAAATGTGTCTGATAAAAAATGAATGAATGTTCATTCATTTTTTATTTTTATAACACAAGTGAAGGGAGAAAGAAAGTAAAAATGGAAATGGCTCTGATCTCTCCGGCGAATGCGTCTATTTTCGGGATTCCGGCCTTATTATTTTCAGTTTTGATACCGGTTATTGGTATAGGGCTCTTTATCTATATCATGAAGAAGCGGGTTGCGCCGCTTTTGAAAGCATCTCCTGATTTTCGTTTTGATAGAATTCATGAGCGCATAATAAATTTAATAAAATTATGGCTTATCCAATACCGTCAGCCCAGATATATGCTGGCTGGCGTGCTTCATATAATGATTTTTGCGGGATTCGTAATTCTCTCAATCCGTTCCACATCACTTGTCATTATTGGTTTTTCTGAAGGATTTGTTTTGCCGGGGCTGAAAGGAGTTATCGGACATGTCTACAATATTTTAAAAGATTATGCCGCCACAATGGTTCTAATCGCATGTATCGTAGCTGCTGTACGAAGAGGTTTTTTTAAGCCGAAAAGATACGCCGTTCCGGAAAAATATGGAAAGGATCATACCGCTGAGGCTGTATTTGTTCTGGGTCTCATATCGACGCTTATGATTTCTGAAAGCCTTTTTGAAGCCAGTTTTGCAGCAGCTCAGGTTCAGAGAGGTTTCGAAGCTGAATTTCTTGCACCTTGCACTCTTGTCCGGCTGTTTCAAAACATGCTTCTGGGTACTCCTGCTGAAATTTTGCAGAATATTCATGTCGGGTCATATTTTGTTCATGATCTGACTTTCTTTTTTTTCCTCTGTTTTCTTCCTATGGGCAAGCACTTCCACGTTATCACTTCCTTTTTCAATGTTTTTTTTATGCGCTTGAATAAAGGCAACATAAAACCTGTCAGATATGGAGTGGATGACAGCAAGCTAGATGGAATAGAATCTTTTGGTGTAAAAAAATTAGAGGATTTTACATGGAAGCATATTCTTGATTTTTATTCATGTGCCGATTGCGGAAGGTGTTCCGACCAGTGTCCGGCCAATGCCGTGGGGCGTCCGCTTTCTCCCCGTTTTATTTCCATTAAAGGTCGTGATCATGCCTTCAAAAAATATTCTGTTTGGGGGAGCGATAAGAAACAGGAAGAGCTCCTTATGGGAAGCGTTTATAGTGAAGATGAAATCTGGTCCTGCACAACATGCGGAGCCTGCGAACAGGAATGCCCCTTGATGATAGAATACATAGATAAAATAGTTGATTTAAGAAGGGGTATGGTAGATGAAGGAATGGTGCCCCAATCAATCCAAAAGCCTCTCAGCGCCCTTGAAAAACGCGGTAATCCCTGGGGGAAAATGGAGAAAAAGCGCGCTGACTGGACAAAGGATCTGCCGAAGGAATGTAATGTGAAGATGATCGAAAAGGGTGAAACATCCGAAACACTTTATTTTGTTGACAGCATCACTTCATATGACGACAGGATGCAGAATATCGGAAGAGCTGCGGCAAAAATTCTTTCGGCAGCCGGAATTAATTTTGGTATCCTCGGATCACTTGAAAAGGATAGCGGCAACGAAGTCAGACGGTTTGGCGAAGAGATGCTTTTCCAGGATTTAAAGAGCAATAATACAGAAGAAATAATAAATTCTGGTGTAAAAAATATAGTGACTGCCGATCCCCACGCATTCAATGCCTTAAAAAATGACTATAAGGACCTTCCTCCGGTAGAACATATCAGCCAGACGATAGTTAAATGCGTAAAGGCGGGTAAAATAAAGCTTAAAGGTGTTGATGACTCAAATAAGATATATACATACCATGATCCATGTTACCTTGGAAGACACAACGATGTATACGAAGACCCAAGGGCTGCTATAGATGCTATTCCAGGGATCAAAAGAGTCGAGATGGAAAAATACATGGACCGTTCGTTCTGCTGCGGAGGCGGTGGTTTAATGCTTTTCTATGAACCCGAAGAAGAACAGAGAATGGGAGTCTTGAGGGTTGAAATGGCAAAGAAGGCTGGCGCCCATGTAATTGTAACAGCATGTCCTTTCTGCCTTGTCAACATAGAAGATGCCATCAAGGTAAGCGGTCTGGAGGGAACTATGGAGGCAATTGATCTTGCCGAATTAATTGAAAAACATATTGAAGCTTAATATTAAACAGGTGTTTACAGTGTGATATACAGTCTGAAAATCGATTGAACCGAAACAACGAGCGCAATCACCGCTGCTTGCGGCGGAGTGAGCGAGCGAAATATAAACAGATAAAAAGTCTTTACGGTCGGAGATTCCCTGTAGCTTGCTGCGGGGATCTTCAAATAAAATGATGGAGGATGAAAATGGAAATTTTGGTTTGTGTCAAAAGGGTTCCCGATACGGCTGAAAATGAAATCAGCGTAAATAGTTCCGGCTCCGATATTGAAAGGGGTGACCTTGTCTATTCTGTCAATGAATGGGACAATTATGCCGTGGAAGAGGCTATCCAGATCAGGGATAAAGTAGGCGGGAGTGTTACTGTTGTTTCTGTCGGCGATGCTGATTCTGAAGAGGTCTTAAGAAGGGAGATGGCAATGGGTGCCGATAAGGGCATACTCCTTTCAGACAGCGCTTTCGATGGGTCGGACGGAAAAGGGCTTGCGACAGTATTGAAAGCAGAAATTGAAAAAGGCAAATATGATCTCATCCTGACAGGGACACAGGCTGATGATGGAGCTGGCCAGGTCGGTGGCATGCTTGCTGCGATGCTTAATCTGCCTTACGCATCTCTTGTAAATCGCGTAGAAGTGCTTGATGGTAAGAAGATTAAAATAGGCCGTGAAATCGCAGGCGGGAACCAGGAGATAAATGAGATAGATCTTCCCTGCGTTCTTTCCATTCAGACCGGTATCAATGAACCACGCTATGTGGGTATCCGAGGGATAAGGAAAGTGGCTTCCGTCGAAATTCCTGTTCACGGAGCTTCCGCCCTGGGAGTCAGCCCGGATTCTGTCGGTAAGAATGCCGCAAAGGTATCACGGATTGATTATTTTGTGCCTTCTCTCGGAAAAGGCGCCGAGCTTCTTGAGGGTAGTATTGAAGAAAAAGTTGAAAAACTGTTTGAACTTTTAAAATCCAAAGGAGGTATTAAATGATGGCCCTTCAGATTTATGCATATATATTACACAAGGACGGGGCTGTTGATGATACGGCTCTTGAAATGGTTGCCGCTGCCGGAAAACTTGATCCTGCAGCGTCTTTAACTGCTATTGTTGCCGGGAGCAAGATTGATTCTGTATGCAAAAGCCTCACAGCCTCTTTCAAGGAGGTCTGGAAGATTGATAATGATGCCCTTTCTTATCCGAATTCCGAGGTGATACGTGGGCTCCTTTCACGTATTATTCCGAAGGACGGTATTATGCTTATAGCTCATGACCATTTCGGAATGGATCTTGCTCCGGGACTCTCCGTAAAATTGGATGGAACTTATCTTCCGGATACAGTTGATTTTGAAGGAGTCGAAGGCAATAAATTAAAAGCCGTCCGCCAGGAATTTGGCGGCCAGGTAAGTACTCACGTTATGTGCGATATTTCAGGCGGAGCGGTAATTACAATCCGTGCCGGTGCATTCCGTGCCGCCGAAGTTCCCAATGCCGGTGGTGCAGTTGTCGATAAGACAGCGGATGCCCTTGCCGGCGGGTTGCCGGGTGGGACAAGGCGTTTTGTTGAAATAGTGGCAGCTGAGGTAGGCGATGTCGATATTACAAAGTCCGAGATACTTGTTTCCGTTGGACGCGGAATAGGCGAACAGGAAAACATTGAAATCATTAAGGAGCTTGCAAAGGCGGTTGGCGGGGATGTTTCATGTTCGCGACCCATAGTCGATGCAAAATGGCTTGAGAAGTCCCGCCAGGTAGGCACTTCCGGGCAGACAGTCAAACCGAAAGTATATATGGCTCTTGGCATCAGCGGTTCGTTCCAGCACCTTGGCGGAATCAAGGGTTCTCCTTTCATGGTTGCTGTAAATAAGAATCCGAAAGCTCCTATTTTACAGGTTGCAGACATAGGCGTTATTGAAGATATGCTCGAGTTCGTCCCGATGCTGACCGAAAAAATCAATGAATTAAAATAGAACAAAAAAAGAACAGCTCCAATTATTCAGCCGGTCGCTTGTTTAGGTAACCGGCTGTTTTATTTCTTTTCTTGCCAGAAAACCTTATACCAATTATAATCTTGATAGTTGCGTAAAAACAAAAGATATACACACTTAATATGCCTTTAGGGTGATATATGAGAATAGTGACAAGGCCTGATTTTGACGGTCTGGTTTGCGCGGTTCTTATTTTTGAAGCCGAGAACATAACAGCACCTGTCAAATGGATCGAACCACATGAAATTCAAAAAAATCTTGCTGAAATTAAAGACGGCGACATAATCGCCAATCTCCCTTATGATGATAGATGCTCAATGTGGTTTGATCATCATTATTCGAACATGACTGACAGTACGTTTAAAGGTTCTTTCAGAATTGCTCCTTCAGCGGCCGGAGTTGTTTTTGACTATTATGAAGGCAAATTTAAGAATGATTACAAGGAGCTTGTGAGAGAAACGGATAAAATTGATTCAGCCGATTTATCAATGGATGAGGTATCCTATCCGGAAAAATATCCATATATTCTTCTTTCTATGACTGTTTCAAACCGGAACATGGCGGATGAGCAATACTGGAACAAACTCGTTCGGCTGCTGAGAAAGCACGATATAACTGAAGTTATGAAAGACCCTGAAGTGATGAAAAGGTGTGCTGCAGCGGTTGAGGAAAACAAGATATATAAATTGGTGTTAAAGAAGAATACCATATTAAAAGGTCAGGTATCCATAACCGATCTGAGGCCTTATGACAATGCTCCGGAAGGAAACCGTTTTCTTGTTTACTCACTATATCCTGAAGCGTTTGTGAGTGTAAGAATAAGATATGATAGTGAGAGTAAAGAAAAAATAGCCCTGAGTGTAGGCCACAGTATTTTCAACAGGAAATGTAATGTAAATGTTGGAAGCATGCTTACTAAATTTAGCGGAGGAGGGCACAGAGGTGCCGGGGCATGCAGGTTCCCTTCAAGCAAGGCCGATGAATACATCAATGAAATCATTTCAATTCTTATAGAAAACAGGCCGGAGCAACAATAGTAATTGACTTTTCCCAACGGTTTCGTTAACCGTATTAAAACTATCGGCTAACGAAGATCCTTTCAATTTTTTTATCCGAACTCTGGAACCGAAACAGTGATCGCATTACCAGTTGATTGCGGCGGAGAGCTTCAATTTTAGGAACATTTAAGGAACCATAATAGTGAAAGGCAGGATTTTAAATATATTAAAGGATGAAAAAGGAATTGTTTCCGGTGAGACAATAAGTTCCATTCTTGGTATTTCAAGAGTTTCGATATGGAAGCATATATGTAAACTTAAAGAATCAGGATATGATATCAAATCCACCCCGACAGGGTATCAGCTTATGGGTTCGTCTGATCTCCTGTTCCCGTGGGAGTTTCCCGGGATGGAAGAAAAAATTCATTATTATTCCGAAGTATCCTCCACGATGGATATTGCAAGGGATATTGCCCGGAAGGGAGCTCCTCATTTTACGGTTGTAATAGCAGGCAGGCAGACAAAAGGAAGGGGCCGGTTAAAAAGAGTCTGGTTATCGGAGAAGGGCGGGATTTATTTTACAGTTATTTTAAGGCCACAGATACCTATTGCGTTAAGTTCAAAAACAAATTTCATGGCTTCGGTTGTACTTGTAAAAACCCTTAGAAAAATGTTTGGCATAGAAGCGATGGTCAAATGGCCCAATGATATTCTGATTTATAACAGAAAAGTATCCGGAATGCTTGCAGAAATGGAGGCTGAAGCGGGCATGGTTTCGTTTGTAAATGTCGGGATAGGCATAAATGCCAATAATGACCCATCCGACCGCGAACCTGTAGCAACATCCCTGAAACAGATTCTTAAAAGAGATGTTTCGCGTAAGGAAATCCTGACAAGGTACTTCTATGCCCTTGAAAGAAGAATTGATACGGGCGATTATGATAGCATAATCCCTGAATGGAAGTATTATAACTGTACCCTCAACAGAGAAGTGAAAATAGTCACTACAAGCTGCATCTTTTCAGGACTTGCTACAGATGTTGATGAAAACGGGTCCCTTATTTTAAAGCAGGCTGATGGAGCCATAAAATCAGTTTCTTTCGGAGATTGTTTTCATAGTTGATGATACCGTAAAAAGCAATTTTATGCCGCTTTGCGGCAATCTATATTCAACGAACTCGTTGAAAGTCAAAATATGCTCAAAAGGATTTGATATTAAATGAAAAGTATTTCACAGCTGCAAATGATGGCGTATGCCTCGCTTATAGCTGCACTTACCGCAGTCGGAGCATATATTGCCATACCTGTTGGACCTGTTCCCATTGTTCTTCAGAGCCTTTTTATTCTTCTGGCCGGGCTTCTGCTTGGAAGCACCTGGGGGGTTTCAAGTGTGGGAATTTATCTTCTTGCGGGGGCTTTCGGGCTTCCTGTTTTTGCAGGTGGCGCTGGTGGAATAGGTCGTTTTTTGGGGCCAACCGGTGGCTACCTCCTCGGATTCCTCCCGGCAGTTTATGTTATCGGGCTCATAAGTGAACAAAAAAAGCAAGGTGCATTGATTGATGTAACCGCAATGCTCTGCGGGACCATTATAATTTATGCATGTGGCATTTCATGGCTCAAGTTGTTGACAGGTATGGATTTGAAAAAGGCTGTTGCCATAGGAATGATTCCCTTTCTTATAGGTGATGCGTTAAAGATTGCAGCGGCAGTTTATATTTCAAGGGCTGTCAGGCCGGTAATAGGAAGAAGCCGAATATGAATATTATTGAAATCAATAACCTGAGCCATAGATTTTCAAACGGCTTTCCGGGTCTTGACGGTATTAATTTGTCGGTAAAAAAAGGTGAATTTATCGTTATCGCGGGGCGAAACGGTTCAGGCAAGACTACCCTGCTGAGGCATTTGAATGCTCTTCTTTTACCGACATCGGGAACGGTTAGAATTGATGGCGTAAGCGTACAGGATGATCCGGTAAGAGCAAGGCGTATTGTCGGCATGGTGTTTCAGGACTCGGACAGCCAGATAGTCTGTGAAACAGTGCGGGAAGATGTTGCCTTCGGCCCTGAAAATCTTTGTCTTGAAAGAGATGAAATAGAAAAAAGAGTCTCCGAAGCATTAACAGTTACCGGACTTTCCGGGTTAGCTGATGCAGGGCCGCACATTCTTTCAGGAGGAGAAAAAAGGCGGCTTGCCATAGCCGGTGTTCTTGCCATGATGCCGGAAGTCCTGGTTTTTGACGAGCCTTTTTCAAATCTTGACTACCCGGGGACAAGGGACGTCCTTATGCAGATAACAGGACTGCACAGAGCAGGCAGGACGATTTTTGTCACAACACACGATCTGGAAAAGATTATAGCTCATGCCGGACGACTTCTGATAATGGAAAAAGGAAAAATTGCAAGAGATGGGATTCCTGAAAAGGTTATTTCCGGTGTGGAAACTTTTGGTGTAAAGGAGCCGTATTTTCCCCGCATGGGATTTGAAAGGGTGTCATGGCTGAGTTGACAGCTTTCAGTTACCGTGCGGGATTTTCAATCGTGCATTCTATCGATGCAAGATTCAAATTATTGCTTCTTGTAATTATTGGGGTATCTGGCCTTAAAGCATCCCCGGCGGGACTTTTATTCTTATTTATATTTGTCTTGTCGGGACTGATTCATGCCGGGATAAGACTTCGGGATCTCTTTGAAGAGCTTCGGCTATTTCTCTGCTTTTTACTCTTTATATTTGTAATTCGTGCATTTTCTGCTGATGGAACCGGCCTGATTAAGATTTATAGCATATCATTATTTACCGGAGGATTGAAAGAAGGATTGCTCATCTGCTTAAAACTGCTGGTTATGGCTCTGCTTGGCCTGCTGTTTGTTACAACCACCCGAATGTTAGAAATAAAAGCTGCGATTGAGTGGATTTTAAAGCCTTTCCCATTTGCTGCTGGCAACAGAATTTCAACCATGACAGGCCTCATGATGCGCTTTATACCTGTTATTCTGGAAAAGGCGAAAGAAACCTCAGATGCTCAGAAAGCGAGGTGTATTGAAAACAGGAAGAATCCATTGTATAGGATGGTTAAATTTGCGATCCCTCTTCTGGGAAGAACTTTTAATAATGCGGGAAGGATTGCCGTTGCAATGGAAGCAAGGTGTTATTCCGATACAAGAACAGGATATAAACTTTCATCCAAAAAAAATGACTGGATCATGCTTTTTGCTGTAATATTGATTTGCATGGCAACAATTGTATATTTATAAAATTCAGTTGTTTTTTTGATAAAATTTGTTAAAAGATACCATATTCTTTAACTATTTATTGACAAGCTGAAAATTTGTGGTAAAAGAAGGCTCTTTTTTACGGGCCGTTAACTCAGACGGTAGAGTATCTGCCTTTTAAGCAGAGAGTCGCGCGTTCAAGTCGCGCACGGCCCACCA
>RPRI01000154.1 GCA_003818505.1 Desulfobacteraceae bacterium
GAAGTCTGAATATGCTCTCTTAATGAGCTTTTTGGGGATTTTTAAATCACTTCGCTAAATCACAAGAAGGTTTGGACTGACGCCCTCAAAGGCTTGTGATTTTTAACGCTCAGTTCTTTAAAAATCTGTTTCCCAAAAATTTCAAATCCGTTCGCATATGACTTCCAGCTGTATCATTATAATCGATGAGTTCGTTGGAAGTACAAAATTTTGTCACTCCCGTGAAAACGGGAGTCCATAAATATTTGAAAAGACTGGATAGCGCTCACGCTTCACCAAGTGCCCCGCTTTCGCGGGAATGCCATAAAAGAGCAAATTCTTACTTTTTCGAAGCCGTCATATAAGTTTATTACATAAGCTTAAAATTGTGTAAAGCAATTAATTTAAGCAGGAACGTCTTGAAATCACGGTTTATGTGATGTAGAGAATAAATAGATCGTCATCGTAATAACGAAGGATCTTAAAAACAGGAGGAAAAGATGAACGGTATTGATATGGTGGCGCAACTTATGGCTGTCTCCGCCACAACAGCCCCAAAAAGCCGGGGAGAAAATTATGTCCAAACACTTGTTCTTAAAGGTAAAATCTTAAATAAGATTTCCGAGAAAATGGTTGAATTCGGAATTAAGAAAAATAAAAAAGACTTCGACCGGGACGGAAAAAATATTTTAATGTCGGAAGCCGTGCTCCTTATAGGACTTAAAGATGCAAAACCGCTGGGCTTAAATTGCGGAGCCTGCGGATATCCTGACTGTAAAACTCTGGTGAAACAGAAAAAAAAGGCTGTTGAATTCATGGGACCGATTTGTTCGTTCAGGCTGCTTGACATGGGAATTGCCATTGGTTCCGCCGTAAAGACTGCGAGCATGTTAAACGTCGATAACCGGATCATGTACAGGGTTGGCACCGTTGTTCGTGATATGAAGCTGGTAGACTGGGAATTCGTGATGGGGATTCCTCTGTCCGTTACTGGCAAGAGCATATATTTTGACAGGTGACGGCATCGTAAAAAGTCATTCTGCTTAAGCCGCGCTTTATCCAATAAAAAACGGAGTCTGAAAAGATGATAGATTTGCCTGAAAATTCCCCCATATTTGAAAAAATTTACAAAGATTACCTTGCACAGATATCTGCAGTGGACTTGAGATCCGTGGCCGAAAGACTGGGGATAGATATCTGCAGCGATGAAGCAATAATTCCTCTTTTCGGAAAACCATACAGGGTATCTGAAAAGGGTGTTTTTGACCTGTCCGGTCTGCGGCCTTCTCATTCAGCCAGTGTTGTCCTGTTCAAGTATCTGCTATTATGTCCCGAAGGCGAACCCGGCGGGAGAGAGTGGGTCGCTTTCAGGGATTTTAAAGACGCAGCCCCCTTTGTTGAAGGGTTTTCAAATACTTCCGAGCATGAGATTGAAAAAAAATTCACAGGAAAGCTACCTGACCTGGAAAAAGCCTCTATTGTTTCAGGGGGCAAAGCCTTTGACGCGGATTTTTCATATGATCTTACGATGCGGTTCTGTCCGCTTCCGAAAGTTCCGGTTATAATGCTTTTTAATGATGAATACGAAGTCTTCAGATCAAAATGCGTAATACTTTTTGAAAAATGTGCGGAAAAATATCTGGATATGGAATGTCTTGCAATAATCGGCATGCAGCTTGCCGGACTGCTTATCAAGAATAGCAAATAGCGGGGCTTCGAAAAAAAAATTGTATTCTACCACGAAGGACTCGAAAGGCACGAAGAAAAAAATAGAATATTATGTTTTCAGCTTAGTGTGCTTTGCGGTTTTTAAAATTATCAGGCAATTATGCCTGGTTGCAAAACCATCAATTACAAAAGGTCTAAGAGGAAATAATGACTGAAGAGGTTGGCAAGAATATAAATACGAAAAAGGCATCGGGTCAGGTTCCGGCGGAACCGGCTCCTGTTACTAACTTTATCCGCAATATTGTTGATGAAGATCTCGCAGCAGGCAAGAACGACGGGCGTATAATGACAAGGTTTCCACCCGAGCCGAACGGGTACCTGCATATAGGGCATGCAAAATCAATCTGCCTCAACTTCGGCCTTGCCTCGGATTACAATGGCCTTTGCAATCTCAGATTTGACGATACGAATCCAACGAAGGAGGAGGTTGAGTATGTTGAATCGATAAAGGAAGATGTGAAATGGCTGGGATTTGACTGGGGCAAAAGGCTCTATTATGCATCCGACTATTTCGACAGGCTTTATGATTATGCCGTACAGCTTATAAAAAAAGGCAAAGCCTATATCTGCAGCCTGAGCGCCGAGGAAATAAGAAAATTAAGAGGCACACTGACCGAGCCCGGCAAAGAGAGCCCTGACAGGAGCCGCAGTATCGAAGAGAATCTTGATATCTTTGAAAGGATGCGGAAAGGGGAATTCAAGGACGGGACGCATGTACTCCGCGCGAAAATCGACATGTCTTCTCCCAATCTTAATATGCGTGATCCAGTAATATACCGAATACTGCATGCGGATCATCACCGAACCGGAGGAAAGTGGTGCGTGTATCCCCTGTACGATTTTGCTCATGGTCTTTCAGATTCCATCGAAGGGGTTACGCATTCGATATGCACTCTGGAATTTGAAGACCACCGTCCCCTCTATGACTGGCTGCTTAATGAGCTGGAGATATTCCATCCGCAGCAGATAGAATTTGCACGGCTGAATCTGAACTATACGGTGATGAGCAAGAGGAAGCTACTTGAGCTTGTAGAAGAAGGGCTTGTTTCCGGATGGGATGATCCGAGGATTCCGACCATCTCCGGATTGAGAAGACGGGGGTATACACCGGAAGCGATAAGAACGTTCTGCGAGCGGATAGGGGTTGCGAAGAGCAACAGCGTCGTCGACATGGCGCTTCTTGAATACTGCATCAGGGAGGATTTAAACAGGCGCGCTCCCCGTGTTATGGGCGTTCTGCATCCTTTGAAAGTTGTTATCGACAATTATCCGGAAGGAATGGTCGAAGAATTCGATGCGGTCAATAATCCCGAAGATCCTTCAACCGGCACAAGGAAAGTTCCGTTTTCCCGCGTCCTTTACATTGAACAGGATGATTTCCGCGAAGATCCGCCGAAAAAATTCTTCAGACTTTCATTGGGGAGTGAAGTGCGATTAAAGAGTGCGTATTATATTGCCTGTGTTAATATTGTTAAGGATGAAAAAACAGGGGAAGTCACGGAACTGCACTGTACATACGATCCGAATACAAGGGGAGGTTTTTCAACCGACGGGAGGATGGTCAAGGGAACCCTGCACTGGGTTTCCGATGCCCACTCGGTGGAGGCCGAAGTGCGATTGTATGACCGGCTTTTTACGAAAGCCAACCCTGCCGATGATAAAGACGGGCATGACTTCAAGGAATTTATAAACCAGGCATCTCTTGAAGTCCTGCGTTCATGCAGGATAGAACCAAGTGTTGCCGGCGCTTTACCTGGAAGCATATACCAGTTTGAACGGACCGGCTATTTCTGTGTTGACAGGGACTCTTCCGCGAATGCAATCGTATTTAACCGGACGGTTACTCTTCGCGATTCGTGGGCTAAAATAGAAAGCGCACAAAAAAAATAGGGTTCTTCTCCCAAATAATTGGGAGAAAGGGGTCAAGGATTTCAGGATTCAAGGGTTCGAGTGTTTTTTATTTATAAGGAATTTAATCATCCTCTCAACCTCTATTAATTCTCTTGGGAGTTTTAACGGTCTTTCATTTCACTGGAACCCCTTAATCCTTGACCCCTCGAACCTTTTTGCTTAGAAGACTATCCCTGCATACCCGACAAAGCTGTCGCCTGGGCTTATGTCATAACTAGTGGTATAAGTCACCAGTTCGGCGCGGGATGCACCCAGTTGCTTTGCCGCGCTGATAGCGGTTGCCGCGGCACCTGCGCAGCATGCGTTATCATTTGACATCGCTTCTTTTATTACTTTTCCGGGATTCATTTCAAGCATCGCGTCTATGACTCTTTTGTCGTTTTCATTCTTAACCCACTTTAAGGCCTGAACCCCGGTTCCGTGAGAAACAAAGCCGTAGTTTGCACCATAATGGGTAAGGTCGGTCGATCCCAGGACCATGACTTTGAGCCCGAGATCCTTTGCGATTTTTACTGCGGATATTCCTATGTTTAAGGATTCTTCAACAGGAGGAACTCCCATCGGGATAATTTTAACATCCTTGAAGAAGTATTTTATAAAGGGAAGCTGAAGTTCTATCGTGTTGTCGCGGTTGAATCTTTGCGCAGTCTCAATTTCAAAGGAGTATTTTTCATAAAGCCTTGCGGCGATTCTGTCCTCGATTTCAATCTCTCCGAAAGGGGTGTCCCACGCGCCTTCTTTCATAAGAAACCGGGAAGAGCCTGCGTGAAGATGCATCCCGAAAACAAGCATTACATCGGGAGTGCCTGATTCGGAAAGTATTTTTATGACATTGCATGCAATTTTCCCCGAATAATACCATCCTGCGTGGGGGACTATGCCTCCCACAGGCTTTATGCCTGAGATGGTTTTGGCTTCTTTTATAAATTCATTTATTTGCCTTTCACATCCGGAAGCGCTATCCGGATACCAGCTTCCGGCAAAACCGGCTTTTCTTGCTTTCATGTTATCCTTCTCTTGCCCCGAATTTGTTTGTTGAACCGAAACAGCTGGTACATTTCCCGCAGCTTGCCGCAGTGAACTTCAATATTATGGGGATAATTGTCTTTATAATCAAGAAATAAAACAAAGCAAAACAGGCATATATAGCCGCTTTCCAATTTACATTATGATTGATATACATTTCAGAATCTTATATATGATGACCATGCGATGGGGGAATGAAGCAACCTGTCAATGTTATACTTTCATGATTGACAAAAACAAATACGAGTATTACTAATACCGGTATTACATATTATCGGAGGTGCAATCATGAGAGTTACCATAAAAGGGCAAGTCACAATTCCACAAGAAATTCGCGAAAAATTAGGAATATCTCCTGCCGTTGAAATCGATTTTGTAGAAGAAAACGACCGGATTTATTTGGTAAAAAAAACAGGCGAACCCCAAAAAACTCATAAATTCAGAAAATTGAGGGGAATAGCCAATATTAAAATGACAACTGATGAAATAATGGCCCTGACAAGAGGAGACAAATGAAAGGGGTTCTGGTTGATTCGAATATAATTCTGGATGTTTTTCTCAATGATTTGAAATGGGCTGATTGGTCTGAATCAAAATTAGAGGAATACAGCCATTACTCCACATTATATATCAACACAATAGTTTATTCTGAAATATCGATCTGTTTTAAGTTAATAGAAGAATTGGAGAATGCAGTCAACAAGGCTGGATTCCAAATGCTGGAAATTCCTAAAGAGGCGCTTTTTTTAGCTGGAAAAGCTTACCTGAAATACAAAAGAAGCAAAGAGTTTAAAAGGTCTCCATTGCCGGATTTTTTTATTGGCGCACACGCGGCAGTATTAAATTTAGACCTGTTGACCAGGGATGTTTCAAGATATCAATCATATTTTCCAACTGTGAAATTAATAGCGCCATAACCCCTTGACTATCATCGTTCGATAAGCTGACCCATATAGCCGGTTTTAATTTACGTATATTTTGAAGTATAATTGATCATTATTAACCTCCCGAGCTTTAATTGATTTACACATTCTCGCTGTTAATGGCAAAAAACAATTTCGGCAACTGAACAGCAATGATGAACTAAAAAAGATAGAATTTTTATAACAAAAGAATAAGGCTGAAAAGGCCTCATGCTGATGACAACAAGCCGGTAAAGAACGATTATATTATTTCCAGAACTAACTTGTTTTTATGGCAGTCTCTTCCGTGGATGTGAAGGTGGACCATGTCGCCGAACATTACCTCGAAACCGGTAAAATCGCTTCGAACGCATTGCGCGTAGTTTGAGCGCACGGTCATGATCACCGGCCGTACCGTCTTCCAGCATGAGCAGACCAAGATTGTAGCCATTTCGCCCGAGGCTGCGATAAAAATTCTGGACATTCAGATTCTCCCTTAATTTCATAACTTATCCCCCATTCCAATTACTTCCCAATATCCGCCCTTGGCTGGACCGATGCGTTTTAGTAGCCCGGACTGACGCAACTTTCGGATAGCTCGTTCTATTGTCCTTTCCGACTTTCCTAATTTTTCAGTAAGTTAGGGAATGGGTAAGGCAGGATTATCTTGTAACAACAGGAGAATTATCCCCGTCATTTTTCGCTGTTTCTGTGTAGTTTTCCGGGTAGTCTTTGCGAGACTGACGGCTTCATAATCAAGCCTGGGGACCTTTTCTGAAAATTCAAAGGTAAACCAATGAACAGGTTCGTTATTTTTGATGACAGGAGGCACATACCCGGCAGCCCGCCAGTTATCGAATATCTTCATCATACCGCTGCCGGCGATCTCCGCCCATCCCGGCAGTCTGAAGACCCTGGCGATGTTGGGATTTCTCGGTACGGATTTGCAGCCACTCAAAATTTGCTTGTTGGGAAATGGCGCTGCTCCCGGATTTCTAAAAATGATCCGGTCCCTGTAGATCCTTATGGCAGCTTGGCCGTTATCGAAATAATCACGATGGACAAGTAGATTAACGAGAGCCTCCCGTATAGCGATAATCTGCGGTACATTTTCTGTTAGGCTTATGCCATCTTCTGACATTTTAAAGGATACGGCCACATATCTCTTGAGATAGTCCATAGCGGCAAAGAAGGTTTGGATTAGATTCTCCTCATAAATCTTGCGGTCATCCCAGCGACGGTCCTCGCCTGTGCCGTTGCTCTTGTCGGTCCTGGCGATCCAGAATCTCGCGCCCGATTCCGTGATAAAGGCGGATCTGCTCCTGATTGGCGGAGAGGAGCGCCTTGTTATGTTTCATTTCTTTCAATCCAGTAATCCGGCTTTCTGTGCTGGTGCGCTACAGCGATTATGAATATATGATCTGTTTCAATTGAACAGAGAAGCTTGTACGGAAACTTATGAAGAATACACTTCCTGACATCACCCCGTTCAACGGACCATGCTTCCGGATATCCTTAATTCTCTTTGCGGCCTTCCTGACTTCTTCCCTGAACCGTTTACCAAGCCCCTGATATTCGATCTCATAATATTGAGTTGCGTCATCAAGTTCCTGCTTGGCGTATTTCGAAAAAAAAACTTTCATTGATCTTCCTTGAAGATCTCCTCCATAGGGATTCCTTCCAGATTACAAGCACGATAGGCTTTGAGCCTTTTTTCCGCTTATTCCGCCCATATCGCATCCAGCAATATGTCCGGCTCATCAAGGCTCTTTATGAGCCCTTCGACCACCATGAATCTTTCATCCGGTTTTAATTTTAATGCCTGTTCAAGTATTTCTTTACTGATCATGGGATTCACCTCCCCTTCGTGCGAAACATAATACAGATTATCCATATTAATTGACGTGTTAATAGACGGAAAAAGAATTTAAATTGTCGAAAACGTATTATAATAATAAATAGTTGTCAATAAACGAATTGCATATGCAATTATAATCATTAACCTTTTCTCGCTTCCGCAAGCTGGGTTATAAAGGTAGCCGGGTCAATGATTCTTATGCTCTGATACGTTTTCAAATCTGTCAGATGATGATCTCCGGAGATGATAAAGTCTGCTTCTCCTTCAATGGCACATGCCAAGATCATGTTATCAGATGGGTCGGTGCGGATAATATCCGGATGCAAAATGTCATGAGTCATCACACCGATTATCCGCAGTTTATCCAGCAGAGCTTTAATCTTTTCCGGAGACACACCTTTTTTCTTTAACAGCTCGACCAGTTTGGGATAGGAAAGAACGTTCTCCGCTTCCTGTAAGATCTTAGAGGAAATTACCAGCGTCAATGTGCCGGCCAGAACTTCATCAAGAATTATGGCTGGATTGCCGTCTGGCGAGAGAATTGCGGAAATCAACTGATTCGTATCCAAGACGATTTTCATTATCGCCCTGCGGCCTCTTTAATCAGCGCTTCCAGTTCCCCGCTGTCTGCCCCTGCCATTTTTTGGCGGATGTCAGTCAGGAGTTGCTGCGCTTCCCCCCTTTCCTTCTGCAAAACACTGAACTTATCCAGCGATACCACCGCCACAATGGGCTTGCCGTCACGCTCGATGATATAGTCGTCCCCTTTCAGGGCAACTTCGTTCATAACCCTCCCAAGGCTTTGTCTGGCTTGCATTGCTGAAATTGTTTTTAGCATATTACCCCCTATGTTGATCATATTGACCATGCTGGTCATGATAGGGTAACAGATTTGGATATTTTGTCAAGGGCAGGAATTTAACAGGCGGAAAAGGATGAATATTTCAGGGCATCACTCCGTATTTTTTCAATTTTTTGTGAAGGGTTCTTCTGGTTATACCGAGTCTCCGGGCTGTTTCACTTTTATTCCCTTTTAAAAATTCCAGGGTTTTCAATATCGTAGCCTTTTCGATCTCCTCAAGAGGAATGCTCATGGTATCATCCTGCTGAGAACTCATTCTTTCCGGCTCTTTACTATCAACTACCGGAAGATCTTTCTCATCAATATAATCCGACCGAGCAAGCACAACCGCTCTTTCAACCGCGTTCATCAGCTCCCGCACGTTTCCGGGCCATCCGTATTTTACAATTCTGACCATAGCAGCAGGAGTAAATCCCTTTATCTTTTTCCGGTTTTTTTCCGCAAACATACCAAGAAAATTCTGCGCCAGAAGTGGGATATCCTCCCTTTTTTCTCTTAACGGAGGAGTATTAAGGCTCACAACATTGAGCCTGTAATAAAGGTCTTCACGAAAAGCTCCGGATGCCACCATCTCCTTAAGATCCCTGTTAGTAGCAGCAATAACCCTGACATCGGTTTTTACTGCATTTTCACCCCCGACTCTTGTTATCTCACGTTCCTGGAGTACACGCAGGAGCTTTACCTGCATGGCAAGAGGCATCTCGCTGATTTCATCAAGAAGAAAGCTCCCGCCGTTCGCCTGGATAAAGCGCCCTTCTTTCCTTCTGTCGGCCCCGGTAAAAGAGCCTTTTTCATGGCCGAAAAGTTCCGATTCAAGAAGGGTATCCGTAATTGCGGCGCAGTTTATTTTCACAAAAGGGCCCTCTTTTCTCGCGCTGTTGAAATGAATCGCGCCCGCGATGAGCTCCTTGCCGGTTCCCGATTCGCCTGTGATAAGCACGGTGGCTTCGGACGGAGCGACAAGGGCAACCGTCTCAAGCAGCCTGACCATTGCAGGACTGCACCCGATTATATTGCGCCTGTCGAAACTTATCCCTAAATTTTCCTTAAGAAGGCGGTTTTCTTCCTTAAGATGGATATGCTCCATTGCCCTTTCAAGGGAGAGTTTCAGCTTGTCGAAGTCGAGAGGTTTTGTAAGATAATCGTAAGCCCCATCTTTTATCGCCGAAACGGCCGATTCAACCGAAGAATATGCGGTCATGATTATGACCGGAACCGCAGGATTGAACGATTTTATTTCCCTGAGAGCCTCGACACCGGAAACCTTCAGCATCCTTACATCGGTCAAAACAAGGTCATAAGGTTTTATCCGGACCTCGGCAACAGCGGTTGAGCCGTCGTCCGCCTCGGCAACATCGTAGCCCCATCCCACTATAAGCGCACGAAGCATCGTGCGGTGAGCGGTATCATCGTCGACAACAAGTATTTTCTTTTTTTGCTTCATTGGATATTATCCCTGCTTTGCACCGGGCAATATAATTGTGAAAGCCGTCCCTTCTCCGGGACGGCTTTCTACCGTGATCTTACCGTCATGCGCTTCTATTATATTGTGGACTATGGAAAGTCCGAGACCTGTTCCCGTTGTCTTTGTCGTAAAATACGGATCAAAAACATGAGGAAGGTCCTTTTCACCGATACCCGAACCTGTATCCGAAACTTTTATGATTGCCCCGCCCTCTCCCCGGGAAAACTCAACAGTAAGTCTGCCGCCCTTTCCCATCGCTTCAATGGCATTAAGATAGAGGTTCAAAAGTACCTGGCTGATCCTGTCCCCGTCTATTGGAATTTCAAGCTCCTCCGTTGTGAACGAGGTATTTATCTCAATTTTCTTTTCCGAGGCATCCCTTTCCATCAGCTTAAGGGAATTTTCAATTATGGTGCGGAGTGAAACAGGCATTTTTGAAACAGAGACAGGCCTTGCCAGCTCAACCAGTTGGCTTACAACCCTGTTAAGTCTGTCCACCTCCTGTATCATGATCGCTGCGATCTGCTTATCCTCCTCTTTCTTCTGCCTTTCACTGAAATAGACGGCAAATCCCTTAATTGAGCTTAAAGGGTTTCTTATTTCATGCGCAACGCCGGCTGCCAGGCTTCCGAGGGATGCCAGGCGCTGGCTTCTTGCGACTTCCCTGCGGAGCGAGCGGACCTCACTTAAATCCTTAAAGAGAATTATATAACCGAGAAAATTGCCTGTTTCATCCTTCAGCTCGGTCGCGCTGACTTCAAGCGGCACAGCCTTCCCGTCGTTTAATAAGCATTCAATCTCAGTTTCAATGATTCCTTTCCGATCCTCTAAAGCGGAGATAATCTTCCACAAAGCTGCAGGAAGAATCTCATCCGCGCCCTTTCCCGATATGTCCGGAGATGAAAGGGCAAGAATCGACCCTGCTGTATTGTTTGATAAAGCGATCTTCTTATTTTTGTCCACCGCTATGAGGCCTATCGGCATCTTCTCTACAAGATGATCAGAAAAAGCCTTTATACGCAAAAGAGAAGCTTTTGCGCTCTTGTAGCTCTGGGCCATAAAAAGCAACGCAATACCCGCAAAACCGATAAGAAGCAGCACAATACCCATAATGACCGAGTGCTTCATATCAGCTATCCTCGCTTCTTCAACGGCCGACATATCAAGACCGACGAATATTATAAGATCTTCCTGCCTTGGATTTTTAATATCGTACTCCGGATTGAACCATCTTCTCATCACGCCCCCGCGGTGCATTCCGCTCACAGGGACAAAACTTCTGTATACTTCAAATATTTTTATATCATCAGGCATTGCAACAACCCGCCACCGCACCTCCTTTGCCCCGGAAATCCATTTTAAATTCATGCCGGTTTCATAGATTTCGCCGACATAGTCAGGATGATTGTGGGCAACAATAGTCCCTTCGGCATCCGTGACAAGAATATAGGCTATATCAGGCTGCATCGCTGTTTCGCTTAAAAGCCTCTGGAGGTGAAAGCTTCCCATGAAGTTTCCGGACATGCCTGTTCTTGTGCCTGCTTCGAATGACCTGATTAGAGCTGCGCCCTTTTCAACCAGAAGACTTGTATTTTGCAAACTGGTCCGGTGAATGCTCTGAATCGTCATGAATGCAAAAATAGGAAACAGCACCATGACCGAGCCTATGAACACCCAAGGAGGAACTCCTGCCCAGAATTTGCTGTTGATAAATTTTTTAAACATGTCTCTTTAATAAAGCAAATATAGTGCCATAAAAAAGAATTGATATTATATGAATTAATTTATATAAATTAGCTAGCTACTGGCTGGAATTGATGTGCTTGCATACTTTATATCCATTTTCCCAATTTGTTTCTCATGATGGATACTTAATATCCATAAACTTTTCTTTTAAAGCAAGAACCAATTTATTTAACCTTGTTCGATTGAGAAGGGCTGATAAAGAAAGATTTTGAAGATACCCACAGCAAGCTACAGGGAGTCTTCGACCGTAAAGACTTTTTATTATGATTTTCAATACCCCGTCGGCTTGCGGCGGGGTTAAAAGCGGTGATATATACCGCAATTATGGAATTAGGAAAAACGTCTCATAGCGTATACAAAATTCGATATCATATGGTAGCAGCAGTCAAATATCGAAAAGCACTGCTGAACAATGAAGTTGAAAACTGTATCAAGGAGATCCTTAAGGGGATATCCGAGAGATACGAAATA
>RPRI01000155.1 GCA_003818505.1 Desulfobacteraceae bacterium
GGCATTCTCGAACTGAACAAAAACCCGGAAAATTATTTTGCCGAGGTTGAACAGGCGGCCTTCAATCCTGCCAATGTTGTGCCCGGCATCGGCTTTTCACCCGACAAGATGCTTCAGGGACGGCTCTTCTCCTACAGTGACGCCCAGCGATACCGTCTGGGGGTTAACCATCACCAGATTCCCGTCAATGCTCCCCGTTGCCCGTATCATAGCTTCCACCGAGATGGCGCCATGCGTGTGGACGGCAACTATGGCAGCACCTTAGGATACGAACCCAACAGTTTCGGCGAATGGCAGGAACAGCCCGATTTCTCCGAACCGCCTTTGAATCTGGAGGGGGACGCATATCATTGGAATTTCCGCGAGGACGATGATGACTACTTCGCACAGCCCGGCAAGCTTTTCCGTCTGATGAGTCCCGCCCAGCAGAAGGTTCTTTTTGAAAATACTGCCCGTGCAATGGGAGATGCGCCAATAAATATTAAAATAAGACATATAGGCAACTGCATGAAAGCCGATCCTGCTTATGGAAAGGGAGTAGCCGATGCGCTTGGGATCCCGCTGAGCGAATTAGACAAAAAAGCATAAAGATATCATCCTGCCTGTGCCTTTCCACCTGCCTGCGAAAGATCCATTTTTGATTACTGGTGGATCTTCCGCAGGGCCGGCTATTGCGCCCATACCCGAACAATTTAAACAGGCTCCAATCAGAACATTATTCCGTCAATCACCACAAATGTCAGCGCTCTGTCAACTAGAAGGTTATAACCTCATAACCCTGTTCCATGTACTTTGCCAAAGCCGGATGTCCCTTCATCTCACTACACAAAGGCAATCCCTGCGCTTTGGCGCCATCCAGCGCTTCCATCTTGGCTGCACAAGCCTGACAGACACAATCGATTATTCCTTTTCTCCGGACATCCATGTACAGTTTTCCGAACGGCTTCGCTTCATCATTAAGCTCATTAACGAGCCTGGTCGCACTTCCTTCTATCACCAATTTCACTTCGTATCCTTTTTCTTCCATGTCCAGAGCATTCAGCAAAACATGAACGAAGCACATCGGTTCACCGTTGAACGCCACCAAAACCACCTTCTTGGCCATTTCTTTTCCTCCTGTATCAGTTATCAATGCATTTTCATCTATAGTGATTGTTAAAATAATGTTCCGAAATCATAGAGCCATGAAAACACGTTTCGGTTTGTCGATGCGTGTTATCCCTTCTTCTTTTGCGACTTTTACCGCTTCTTCAAAATCCCTGTCCGATGGTCTTGAAGAAAATTCCATGAACTGATTTGCGTTCCCGCAAGGTCTGTACTGGAACATGATATTTACATATGTGTTTTTTGATATGTTACCTGCTATAAAACGCATTACTTCCCTTGTTCCTGCATGACCGCGCGGCATCACAAGATGCCTTACTATCAAACCGCGGTGGGCAATTCCATCTTCGTCCACAACAAGGTCTCCGACCTGCCTGAACATCTCAGCTAAAGCTTTTCGGGCAAACGCAGGATACTCCTTCGCATTACAAGCTTTTGCCGCGATTTCAGGATCCCAGAATTTGAAATCGGGCATATAGATATCAATAACGCCGTCAAGAATTTTCAGGATTTCAACCCTGTCATAACTCGAGGTATTGAAAACAAGGGGGATACACAGGCCTTTTTCAACTGCAATTTCAAGAGCCGAAAGGATCTGCGGCACAACATGGGAGGGGGTGACAAAATTGATATTGTGACAGCCGGATTTTTGAAGGGCAAGCATGATTCCGGCGAGCTGTTGATCAGAAACCTCTTCTCCCAGGCCTTCATGGCTTATGTCGAAATTCTGACAAAACACGCAAAGAAGGTTGCAGTGGGTAAAAAAAATTGTTCCGGAACCGTTTCGGCCTACGAGCGGAGATTCTTCTCCGAAATGTGCATTGTAACTCGAGACCATTGCCCTTGCGCCCGTTTTACAAACACCGGTTTTGCCCGAAAGCCTGTCAACCATGCACCGCCTCGGGCAAAGGACGCACGAGCCAAGTAATTTGCGGGCGTGTTCAGCTTTTTTCTTCAGCAATCCTTTATTATGTGTTTCTATGTAGACAGGCTGAAACATTATACCGCCGGATTTATTTTTTTTATGGACTACCGCTTTCGCGGGAGATACGGGCTTATTATATCCGAAATATATCGGTTTTGAACATTGTCCATTTTTAACATCGTTCGAAGTTCGATGTTCGACGTTCAGCTTTTCAATATCCGAGCAGCTTTCCTCCTTGAAACACGCAAAAGGCCGCTATCCATGCAACAGATGTGCTGTAGATGATGCTGAAGGCGGTCCATTTGAATGAGCCTGTTTCTTTCCTTATAACAGCAATTGTCGCAAGGCACGGCAGGTAGAGAAGGACAAAAACCATCATGGAAAGAGCTGAGAGCGGAGTCATACCGGAGGAAAGCAGCGCTTTTTTGAGAGCTTCCCCGTCATCAGGTTCTTCAACCGAATAGAGTACTCCGAGTGTGCTTACAACGATCTCTTTTGCAAAAAAGCCTGTAAGAAGCGCAACGCTGCCTCGCCAGTCAATTCCGAGAGGTTCAAAAAAAGGAGAAATAAACTTCCCTATTCTCCCCATGTATGTTTTTTCCGATCTTTCGGAATTCATCTCGTTTTGAATTATGCCGATTGCCGCAATTCTTTCCTTCCTAAGGATCTCTTTAGCTTCTTCACCGGCTGCTGCGATTTTTATGTTAAATGATTCGTTTATCCGATCCATCCTGGCGGAATAATCCGCCGAATATTCAATGTTCCGCGGGAAAGCGGAAAGCGTCCATACGATAACCGAACCAATCAGTATTATGCCTCCCATCTTTTTTAAAAACATCTTGCTTCTGTCCCACATGTGAATGAGCAGGCTCTTTATCATCGGGACCCTGTAAGGCGGAAGTTCCATCACAAATGGCGCATCGACGCCTTTTAAAAGAGTCAGACGGAAAAGCCTGCCCGATAATATGGACAGAATAATTCCGGCAAGATAAACGGCAAAAATCACATTTCCGGCTTTTGCCGCAAAAAAAGTGCCGGCAAGCACTATGTAAACCGGAATCTTGGCCGAGCATGACATGAACGGAGTTATGAGTATTGTAAGAATGCGGTCCTTTTCGCTTTCCAGTGTACGGGCGGCCATTATTGCCGGGACATTGCACCCGAACCCCATCAGCATGGGAATAAATGATTTTCCGTGAAGCCCTATAAGATGCATGATTTTGTCCATGAGAAACGCGGCCCTTGCCATATAACCGGTATCTTCAAACAGGGCTATGCAGAAAAATAATATCAGTATGTTCGGTAAAAAGACTATAACGCTTCCGACTCCTGCAATTATTCCGTTTACCAGCAAATCTTTAAAAAGGGTTTCATTAAGGCTCCCGCTGAGAACGGAAGAAAGATGCGCAACTCCGCCTTCTATCCATTCCGTAGGATAAGCGCCGAGCGAAAAGGTAAGCTGAAACATGGCCCATATGAAGAAAATAAATATCGGAAAACCGATAAAGCGATTTGTCAGCACAAGGTCTATATTTCGTGAAATATCTATGCGCTCTTTTGCCGAGGTTGTCTGGACCTCTTTTATGATACCTGCGATAAAGCCGTAACGATCATCGGTCATCACTATTTCGGGATCTTCATCATAATGCATCAAAAGGTTTTTCCGGAGAGCCTGCACCTCATCAAGTATCTCTTCTCCCGCTTTCCCGGCCTTGCCGATAAAACGCTCTTTGACAATTTTGTCATTTTCGAGAATCTTAATCGCTGTCCACCTGCTGTTATAATGAATCGTGTTTCCGGCTTTCTCTTCGATAAGTTCCTGAAGCGTCAAGATTGCTTTCTCTATTTCCCTGCTGTACTTGACATTCCTTTTTTCCTTCTCATCCGGGGCCGATTCGGCAAGTTTTATGGCTTCCTGCAAAAGATTGTCGATTCCTTCGTTCTTGTTCCCGACTGTAAATACAACAGGAACGTCGAGCAGGGTTGAGAGTTTCTCGGCATCTATTTTGGTTCCGTGTGAACGGGCAACATCCGCCATGTTGAGGGCAAAGAGAACCTTGCTGTCTATTTCTCTGAATTGGGTTGCCAGATAAAGGCTTCTTTCAAGGTTGGATGAGTCGATTATATCGATTACTACATCGGGGGATTCCTCCAGAACAAAGTCACGAGCTACGATCTCTTCAATTGAAAAAGGGGTCAAACTGTATGTTCCTGGAAGGTCAACAATTTTCAGATCATACCCAAACTTCTGGATAAGCCCTTCTTTTTTTTCAACTGTAACGCCAGGCCAGTTTCCCACCTTCTGCCTTGTGCCGGTTATGTTATTGAATATGGTCGTTTTACCGGAGTTGGGATTGCCGGCGAGCGCGATAGTTATGATTTTTTTTCCAGACATGGGGAATCTTGTCCTATTGCCGAGATTTCTCAACCGTAATTTGCGCTGCCTCTTCAACCCTTAGAGATATATGAAAACCTTTTACAATGAGCTCAACAGGATCTTTCAAAGGGGCGTATTTTTCCACATATATTGTTGTCCCTTTTGTTATGCCCATTTCAAGTATCCTCCTGCGCAGGGCACCGTTTCCCGCAACACGGATAATTACGCCCTTTTCTCCTTCCTTCATTTCACTAAGCAGCATGCATAAACTCCTAACGTTCAACAGGCTCAACAATTATTTTTTGCGCAAGGCCCTGTCCTATAACAAATCGTTTTTGTTCTATGGCAATAACCAGCTGACCTCTGCTGATATTCGTAATGACATCAATTTCGTCTTCCGGCCTGATTCCCATGGCAAGAAGTCTCATGCGGGCTCCGGTGCCTCCCATGATGTTCCTGACTATAAGCCGTTCGCCCTGCTTTGCATCCGAAAGAGGCATAAGTTTTACTCTCTCCTTCATACACGCGGAACAAATTCCATAAAGTTCCATTCTATGCTGGAGCAAATGAAACCCATGTTTTGACGCTATTGATATCTGTAAATTCTCAAGAGAATCTTCCTCGAATTCAACAATTTTTCTGCATTTAATGCAAATCAGGTGGTCGTGATGCTGACCCAAATGCCAGTGTTCGTAACGAACAATGCCGTTATCGAATTTGTTTTTCCGCGCAAAACCGAAATTGCACATCAGTTTCAGGGTATCTCTGACGAACTCATTGTCAAGATCATACCCTCTTTCATTGAGCATTTGTGTCAATTCGGCTGAAGTTACATGTTTTTCCGTCTGAAGGAAGGTCTCAAGGACCTTGAATCTGTCTTCAAAATTATCAACATGTTCCTGCTTGAACAGTTTTTCGAATTGTTTCTTTTCCTGTTTATGGGTTCGCTGCATATCTGTTCCTTATTAAAATTATTTAGAATAATAATACCTTAAGGAATAGTTGTCAACAAGCCAGATTCATTATACTTTGTGGTTTAAAGGATAAATTGACCGGCAGGAATAACGATGGCTTCGTAAAAACTCTTAATTCAGACGGCAAAGTAAGAAGCGTATTATGCAAGTCGTGCGAATCTTGAGGAATGAGGCGTACACTTTAGTACGCCGCAATGACGAAAGATGATGCGCAACACAGCAGAATGGCTTTTTACGAAGCCGTCACCGGGTGTGGCCGGGAATGTTATAAGTCGTGCAGGACCCGCTGGAACATGATCTTGTCTGAGAGCTTGCAGATGCTTTACTTGCTTGACCTCCACCCATTGAAAAGTTTGTCGTGCTTATAACCCTCTCAAATTCTTTGCTTCCGCATTTTGGGCATTTCAACTCGGCTTCCTCATCTTTATTCATTAAAATGAGTTCAAAAAACTCATCGCATTTCAAACATTTGAATTCATATATCGGCATTAGGATGCTCCTTGGCTACCTTTGATGGTTTCGAAAAAGTCGATATTCAGACGGCAAATTAAAAAGCTCATCATGCAAGGCGCACGAATCTTGAGGAATGAAGCGTACATTTTAGTACGCTGCAATGACGAGAGATGAAGTGCAACACAGCAGGATGAATTCCAACGAACTCATCGATTATAATGAACCAGTTGGAAGTAATATGCGAACGGATTTGAGATTTTTGGGAAACAGATTTTTAAAGAACTGAGCGTAAAATTCACAAGCCTTTGAGGGCGTCAGCCCAAACCTTCTTGTGATATAGCAAAGTGATTTAAAAATCCCAAAAAAGCTCATTAAGAGAGCATATTCAGACTTCCAACGAGTTCGTCGAATATAGATTGCCGCAAAGCGGCATAAAATTGCCTTTTACGAAGCCGTCTCTTTATCTATTATCACTATAAAACGAATGTCAAGCAAGAGAAATTAATTAATCGGTTTTCCTTGCCTTGAGTAATATAATTCATTAATATACTTGATAATTTAGCATGTTATGCTATTCAAACCGCATTCAAGTCTTTTTACATTCGGGTTCCCGTTCTTGCGACTTTGTTATTCCCGTGCTCTTTGCCCCGTCATTTTCGCGAAAGAGTGAATCTATGCCTTCGACTTTCTTTTCTATAACTATGCGGAGATTTATGGCCAAATGGGAAATAGCCCTGTCAGTGTATATTTGTCTTCCATACAAGATAATCATAAACGGGGATCGGTAGGTCAATTCCTCATTGATAGCATAAAACCGCAGTCCGACTTATCTGTTGTTTCTGCTTATTTCACCATATATGCCTACAATCAGTTAAAGGGTCAGCTTGACCGGATAAATCACCTCAGATTTCTTTTCGGCGAGCCTGCCTTTATCAAAGCCATAGACCCGGCAAAAACAAACAGGCGTGATTTCAGAATCGAAGATGATAAAATCACCTTTCCCATTGAAAGCCGCCTGACACAGAAAGCAATTGCCAGAGGCTGCACCGATTTGCTTGAGCAGAAAGCGGAAATCAGGTCAATGGTGAAGCCCAACTTTCTGCACGGCAAGATGTATCACATTACTCAGGATAGCGGAATTGAGAAGGCCATTGTCGGGAGTTCCAATTTTACGGTGAACTGTCTGGGGCTTGGCGGAAATAACAATATTGAATTGAACCTTATTTTAGATAATGACCGTTACCGGTCCGATTTAAAATTTTGGTTCAATGAATTGTGGATGGACAATACCGGCCTGGTTGAAGACGTAAAGGAAAAATTTTAAGATATCTCGCGCAGTTTTATGCCGAGAACGAGCCTGAATTCATTTACTTCAAAACGCTCTTTGGGGTAGTGTCTCAGTTTGAAAAACGTTGGTTTACGATTTATTTTTTATGTGATCATGGCTGGATAAGGTAAAAAATATAAATCAATGCTTATGAGCTGAACATATTTTACATAGGCAAGAATGAGTAGTGAAATGCCTGATGCCAACAGCTACCTTAAGGTTACAGTTTTATGATAATGCTTCATTAATTCAGTATGTTTCTTTGCTATAGTCTGATTATTGCCAGGTAGTAGAAGCTCTCAACATTCATTGTTTTATTTTTCCTATGCCATGTAATAGCTTTTCAAATCTTGTCACAACCTGCTCAAATGACTTTTCATCAATGTTTGATTTAGTTTTTGTTACATCATAAAACCTTTTATCTATACATTCAGCAAATTGTCTTGCAAAAGTCCAATTTCCAACATCCTTTGCTATTTCTTAAATAAAATTAATGCGCTGATGATAAGTTAGATGCATACTTCTACCTGTGCTGATCCAGCCGCGCGGCTTTTCGCTGCGGCTGAATTAGCACAGTTGGGTTTGATGAGAACAAATTGAATACTCGTATCTGGTGCAAAAAAGAATCAAGAGAATACTCCCGAGGCGATTGGATGCCCCGAAGGGTTTGAGCTTTCATCTGGTGAGGTGTGCCGAGGATGCAACAATGGATTAGCCCACCTCGCTCAAGCCATTATCGATGATTTCGACATATTGTCTTTTATGTGGGATATTCTCCGAAAAAAAATTAAGTTCCAATTATTGCAAATCGAGGCAATATGATTGGACAGCGTACTCTGACAGACAAACAAATTCTAATGAATATGGGAAGTTATCCAGTAAAGTTTCCTAATGGTGAAATGATTTCACCATTAGGAAACTCTGGAAGAAACATAAAGGCAAGTTTTAGCACCGATGGAAAAGAAGCAACAATGTCATTCAATACAACATTGGACATCGGTTTATACCCTGATCCGGCCTCTAAAAGGGTGTTATGGAAAGCCCTTAAAATAATGATTGTAATAACAGAGAGTTTGTTTTATTTTTGGGCAAATATTGTAGTTTGATTACAAAATGATTTATTATCTGTAAAAGAGTGATTTGAGTCATGCTGCCGGGTTTTGATAAAATAGTTGAAGAAAGAATACTGGAGGCCCAAAAGAAGGGAGAGTTCGATAACCTGCCCGGGGCCGGAAAACCACTTGATCTTGAAGAATCAGGTTCTGTCCCTGAAGATCTTCGGATCGCGTACAAAATATTGAAAAATGCCGATTATATTCCACCCGAGCTTGAGCTTAAAAAAGAGATCCGCAAAACAGAAGAACTACTTGCCGGAATGGAAGATACCGCTGAAAAATACCGGGTGTTAAAGAAACTTAACTATATGATAATGAAAGTCAATCTTTTACGGAATACCCCTGTTATGTTCGAAGAGTCTGAACTCTATGCCGAAAAACTGGTCTGCAAATTCGGGCAGAAGTAGCTCAATCCCCTGTTAGTGTTTCATAAAAAAAGGAACGGGATACCATGAAAAAAATCGCTGTTGCCCTTCTTTCAGGCGGAATATCCTCCGAACGTGAGGTGTCCAAAAAGAGCGGGGACCAGGTTTATGATGCTCTTGATAAGACGAAATATGATGTTATCCGTTACGACCCTGCATCTGATCTTTTACGCCTTGTCTCCGATTCCAAGAATATTGATATAGCGCTTATAATACTTCACGGGCAGTACGGTGAGGACGGAACGGTTCAGGGACTGCTCGATCTTCTTGATATCCCCTACCAGGGATCGGGTGTTCTGGGAAGCGCGGTAGCCATGAACAAGTTGACATCAAAACAGTTATATGAAAAATCCGGGATTCCGGTTCCTCCTTATATGGTAATTAAAAAGGGTGATCCAGTTGACCCTGAAACCTGCGAAAGACGTCTTGGCATGCCGCTTGTTATAAAGCCTGTTTCAGGAGGTTCAAGTATAGGGGTTTCGATCGTAAAATCTGGAATTTTTTTTATGGAGGCTGTGGAGGCGGCATTTACTTACGACGATACTCTGCTGATCGAAGCTTATATCAAGGGGATAGAGATTACCGGAGGAGTCATAGGAAATGATAAGCTCGATGCTTTGCCGATAGTTGAAATAATTCCGGATAAAAATTTTGAGTTTTTTGATTACACGGCAAAATATACCGCCGGAGCAACCAGCGAGATCTGTCCGGCACGTATAGATGAATCATCGGAAATAAAAGCGAGGGAATTGGCAAAAACCGCTCACAGGGCGCTTTTCTGCAGGGGATACAGCAGGACCGACATGATTCTTGCAGGAAAGGATATATATGTTCTTGAAACAAACACCATCCCCGGAATGACCGCCACAAGTTTACTGCCCATAGCAGCCGGGACAGCCGGCATCTCTTTCGGCAGGCTGCTTGAAATGCTGATAGAGCTTGGCATCGAAGGGCGGGACAGAAAGCGGAGTAAAAAGGTCCTGACAGGTGAATGATTGATTATAACAAGTTCAAAACAATTGATGGACCGGTATGCTGAGTTGAGCAGTGGCGATATATTTGCCGGAAAACCGACAGCGGGAGGGTTGAATCAGTTTTTATTAATCGATCTTCTCGAAAGAGGCGTCTTTTGTGTTCCCTCTCCTCTTTCCCAGATAATAAGCGGATCAAAAGTCGTTCAGGCGCTTCTCTTAAACAAATGGATGCTTCCGGATACCCTGATTATCCCAAGGAGGAAGCATCTGATGGATGCGATCGGCCTTTACAGCAGGGAGGGGATCGGTCCTGTTGTTACTAAAGAAGACCGGATGCATTGCGGGCACGGGATAAGAAAATGGGAATCAATAGAGACTCTTTACAGCTTTGTTTCTATGTCGGAAACATCCTATCCTTTTATATTACAGCCATATATTGACCATTTCACGGACATTCGCGTTATGGTGGCAGGTGATTACGCGGAAGCCTACGCGAGGGATAATTCCGATAATTTCAGAAGGAACATGGCGGCTGGCGGATCAAGCCGTCCATTTGATCTCGGTGCGGATAAAGAGAAGTTCTGCAGAGCTGTAATGGATAGGGGAAAATTCCCTTATGCCCACATCGATATCATGATCGCTTCAGACGGCAAATATTACCTTTCGGAAATAGCTCTAAACGGCGGTATTAAAGGAGCGCGCATAGAAAGGGTTGAGCTTGACCGCAGGAAACAGGATATTACGGACAGGTTGATCAGGGAATATGCAGAACAGTGAAGAGCAAGGGGCAAAGGCACAAAGTGGAAAGAAACTTAACACCTGACACATAACACCCCAATACACGAACCACTTCAGACAGGAGGTTCTTATGAAAGTTTTGGTAGTCGGAAGCGGCGGCAGAGAACATGCGCTTATCTGGAAAATAACCCAGAGTCCCAAAGTAAAAAAAATATATTGCGCTCCGGGTAATGCAGGGATAGCGGATCTTGCCGAGTGTGTGCCCATTGCGGCGGATGATATCAAAAAGCTTCTTGAGTTTGCCATAAAAGAAAAAGTCGGACTAACGGTTGTGGGTCCTGAAGCCCCCCTTTCCATGGGAATAACCGATCTGTTTGAAAAAGAGGGCTTGAGGGTTTTCGGAGCTTCAATGAAAGCCGCCGAGATAGAATCGAGCAAATCCTTTTCAAAAGCGATAATGACGAAATACAGCATTCCGACTGCCGAAGGGAAGGTATTTACAAACTACAGGAAGGCGGAAGCATACATCAGGAAGAAAGGCGCTCCTCTGGTCGTGAAAGCCGATGGCCTTGCCGCCGGCAAGGGCGTAATCGTCTGCTCCACGGAAAAAGAAGCAATCGATGCCCTCGACAGCATACTGGTAAAACGGGATTTCGGGGATGCTGGAATCAGGGTTGTTGTTGAGGAATGCCTTACAGGCGAGGAGGCCTCTTTCCTCGCTTTTACGGACGGGAAAACAGTTCTTCCCCTTCCCTCTTCACAGGATCATAAGCCTGTTTTTGACGATGACAAGGGTCCCAACACCGGAGGAATGGGAGCTTATTCACCGGCTCCGGTCGTAGACAGGTATATACACAAGAGGGTCATGGAAGAGATCATGATCCCGACCGTACGGGCTATGGCTGCCGAAGGCAGGCCTTACAAGGGCGTGCTGTATGCCGGACTCATGATTGAGAAAGACAGGATAAAAGTGCTTGAATTCAACGGCCGCTTCGGCGACCCTGAAGCGCAGCCTCTTCTGATCAGAATGAAAAACGACATTGTTCCGGTGATGGAGGCTGTAATAGAGGA
>RPRI01000156.1 GCA_003818505.1 Desulfobacteraceae bacterium
GTTAGGCAAAATTCGAAATTCGAAATTCGATGTTCTATGTTCGAATATAAAACCGGATTCAAAGGAAGAAGAGAAATGTCAAAAAGAAAATTTAATGTAGCTGTAGCAGGGGCGACGGGGGCTGTGGGGAACCAGATGATAGAATGCCTTGAAGAGAGGAATTTTCCCGTCAAATCCATTAAATTTCTGGCCTCGAGCCGTTCAGCCGGACGAACTCTCCGGTTCAGAGGCGATTCCGTTCCCGTGGAAGAGATGACCCGGAAATCATTCAAGGGGGTTGACATCGCCCTGTTTTCAGCCGGAGGAGGCACGAGTCTCGAGTTTTCGCCGGTTGCGGCAAAAGCCGGATGCGTGGTTATCGACAATTCCAGCGCATGGCGTATGGATCCGGATGTTCCTCTTGTTGTTCCGGAGGTGAATCCCCATGCCGTGGCCGATTATAAAAAAAAAGGGATTATTGCAAACCCGAACTGTTCAACAATTCAAATGGTGGTTGCTTTGAATCCTATCCATAGAAAGTGCGGAATAAAGCGAATTGTTGTTTCGACATATCAGGCGGTTTCGGGTACGGGGAAAAAGGCTATTCATGAGCTTTATGACCAGACAAGAGCAATGATAAATTTTCTTGATTATAAGAAGAATGTCTATCCCCACAGAATAGCGTTCAATTGTATTCCTCATATAGATGTTTTCCTTGATAACGGCTATACCAAGGAAGAGATGAAGATGGTGAATGAGACAAGAAAGATAATGGAAGATGACAGTATCGGAGTAACAGCGACAACAGTGAGGGTCCCGGTCTTTTTCAGCCATTCCGAGTCGGTGAATATCGAAACTGAAAAACACATCTCCGCTGACAAGGTCAGAGCCCTGCTTAAAAAAGCTCCGGGTATCAAGGTGGTCGATGATGTAGGTAACAAAATTTACCCCCTTCCCATCGATGCCGCAGGGCAGGATCTGACTTTGGTCGGCCGCATACGCCAGGATGAATCAATCCCGAACGGCATTAACATGTGGATTGTTGCGGATAATATCCGTAAGGGGGCGGCCACGAACGCGGTTCAGATCGCGGAAATTCTGGCAGAGAAATATTTGTGAGAAGAAGAGTGTCAAAGGGTCAAAGGCACAGAGTCGTTATAATCCGAACATCGTACATCGTACATCGCGCTTCGCTTTTCGATATTCGATGTATTTATTTTATGGAGAGTGAAGTTGGAACGAATTCCTATTACAAAAGAAGGTTATGAAGCTCTTAAAAAAGAGCTTGAATATTTAAAGAAAGTTGAAAGGCCGGCGAATATAAAGGCGATTGAGGAAGCACGGGCCCATGGCGATCTGTCTGAAAATGCCGAGTTTGCGGCTGCCAAGGACCGTCAGGCATATTTGCAATGCCGCATCGGCGAGCTCATGTATAAACTTGGTAATGCCGACGTAATTGATCCGGATTCCCTGGCAAAAGATCGGGCCGTATTCGGGTGCAAGATAGTTCTTGAAAACATAGATACTGGTGAAAGCATGGAATACCAGCTTGTGGGGCCTGATGAATCGGATATTGAAAAAGGCCGTATATCGGTATCATCGCCCCTGGGGATGGCAATTATAGGAAAAAAATCGGGTGAAGAAATTGTGTTGCAGGCCCCGGGCGGAAAAAGGTATTATGAGCTTGTTGAAATATTATGAATTTTAATCAAGCCGAAAAGGCGTGACGGAGGTTATATTGTGGCAAGAATAACAGTCGAAGATTGCATGAAGAGGGTGAAGAACCGTTTTTTACTTGTTAACATGGTTGCAAAAAGGGTGCGCCAGATCCGTGAGGGATCGGAATATCTTGTGAGTGCGCCCAAGAATGAAGATATTGTCGTAGCTCTGAGGGAAATTGCGGCCGGAAAGGTTAAGCTGCAGGAACAAAAGCCAAAGGAATAATCAACAACATTTACGAAATCATCAACAGTAAAAGATACAGGATTCTGAACAGGGCTGTTGGAAAAGCCTTACACAGATATGAGATGATATCCGACGGAGATCGGATAGTTGTCGGGCTGTCGGGGGGAAAAGACAGCCTGACGCTTTTGTGGCTTCTTGCGGAACGCCGGGTTCGTGTCACGGTTAAATACGAGCTTTTTCCTGTTTATATTGATCCCGGATTCGAGGGCGGATTTTCGGAGGAGATTGAAGCTTCTTGCAGGCAGGCAGGATTCTCTTTAAGAATTGAGAAAACTGATTATGGAATTCTTGGCCACAGCTCAGTCAATCGTGAGAATCCATGCTTCCTGTGCGCAAGATTGCGCAGGAAAAGGCTTTTTAAAATCGCAGAAGAACTCGGATGCACAAAGCTTGCTCTTGGCCATAATCAGGATGATATTATCGAGACCCTGTTTCTGAACATGTGCTGCGCAGGGCAGATAAGCACCATGTCCCCATGCCAGCCCTTTTTTGACGGCAAACTGCATATTATAAGACCGCTTGCCTTTGCAGGCGAGGATATCATAAGGCATTTTGCGGCAGAAAACGGATTCCCTGAATTTGCAAACCCGTGCCCGTCAGCAAAAGTTTCTAAAAGGCATGAGGTTAAGGCTCTTTTGAAGCAGCTTTATATGAGCAACAAAAACGCAAGAGGAAACATCTTCAGGGCCTTGAGCCATGTGAAGACTGAGTACATGTTGAAGTGAAGCGTGGATCGCAGATCTAAAATAATTGCCACGAAGCCACAACGACACAAAAAACAGACTTAGCGACTTCGTGTTCTGATGGCGGCATAACGAAAGATGAACGCCGAACAGCGATGTACGATGTACGAACCACAGAACTAAGGCCGGAGAAAATAAGAGTGGAAATGAAAGATATCCAGAGCCAGAGAGATTACAGAAAAATACCGATCAACAAGGTCGGCATAAAAAATATTCATTATCCGATAACGGTTCTTGACCGCAGCAAAAGCGTTCAGAATACTGTAGCAACGATCAACATGTATGTTGATCTGCCCCATAAATACAAGGGGACGCATATGAGCCGTTTCGTTGAGCTGCTTCACCTTTTTCGCCCTGAAGTGTCATTGAAAAACATAGCGGCTATTTTAAACCGTATGAAGGATCATCTGAATGCCGAGTCTGCCCATATCGAGGTGGCTTTCCCTTATTTTATAGAGAAAAAAGCGCCTGTGAGCAATGCTCCTGGGCTTATGGATTATACTTGCAGGATTGTCGGTTCAAACGATCCATCCGGTAAAATCGATATTATATCGGAGGTGATTGTCCCGATTTCATCCGTGTGCCCCTGCTCAAAAGAGATAAGCGATAAAGGGGCGCATAATCAGCGGGGGGAGGTCAGGCTCTCGACCAGGTTTAAAAAATTCATATGGATGGAAGACATGATAGAGCTTGTTGAGAATTCGGCTTCCTGCGATGTCTATTCGGTTTTAAAAAGGGTTGATGAAAAGTGGGTGACTGAGAAGGCTTTTTCAAACCCGAAATTTGTTGAAGATATTGTGCGCGATATAGCCGAAAAGCTTAAAAAGGATGACAATATCACATGGTTTTCGGTAAGCGCCGAGAATTTCGAATCGATCCACAATCATAACGCCTATGCCCACATCACCGGTTCCTGAATCATCGTTTGTAACCAGCCTTTCCCGCAAGGATAATTTATTTGCGGATTTACACGGTCTACTGCTGATAGGGAGAACTGATATGGATGGAACGGTAAGAGCATTTATAAAACCTGGAATCAGAGTCTCTATTGTGCTGAAAAAAGATCAGGGCACAGGACTGTTAACCGAAGGAGTCGTAAAAGAGGTTTTGACAAATTCCCCCGGGCATCCGCATGGTATTAAGGTTCGTCTGGAAAGCGGGGCGGTTGGGAGGGTGAAACGGATTCTCTGAAATATAGGTGTTCTTAAATCTTGAAGCAGATTATTTTCGGTCAGTATCGAAGCGCCGGTCCACTTCTGAAAGATCGACGCGGATAAAACGGGGACGATATATGGAAGCATCCCGGTATAAGGCGTTGGGGTCGGAAATGTGATTCAGATTGTACGAGAGCAGAAGATGATTATCTTCAGAAAATTGGGGATGCGCAAATGGGTTATAGGCGGCTACCCGGGTATTGGTTTCGGGAGCCTGGTAGACCGTGAGCGGTCCCTGCCAGGGGCCATGGGGTTCAGCGGCCCGGTAGACGACGATGATATTTGAAAAAGCGGTACGACCATCCATGGTGAAAAGATAGAAATAACGGCCGGCCTGAATAACGCTGTATTGGGTGGAGACGCCGTCCAGAATGGATCGCGATGCGGTCGGCTGATCTGACCAGGAGGAGCCTGAAAAATAGGACCAAGGGCCGTGAATGCGGCCGGCCGGGGCTCGCGCCAGGTGGGCTTCTTTGGGATGGTTCCGGTCCGCCGTGCCGTAAATATAGACGTATGCATCCGCTTTAAGAAGGCAGACCCCGTACATGATGCCGTTTTCCGAGGGCGCGGGCTGTATGCCGGTTAATGCCAGCGACGGCAGGGAAACGCTCGCAAGGTCGTTGCCGACCCAGCGCCAGTCCCATAATCCGGACCCGGTCAGTTCAAAGCGATGCAGAAAAATACCGAGCTGGTCGCCGTCCACTATGCCGTGGCCGGGCCAGAACCATTGATCCGCCGACGAAGGCGCAAAAAACGCGGCAGGCTCCTCTCCGGCGAAGCGCAAGCGTGTTTCCATCAGGGCGCCGTTTTGCACCATCAGCGAGTTGCGGACAAAAGGGGTATCGACCGGCCGCGTGTCATCAGCCGAGACGGAGCCCAATAAAGTGTCTCCGAAGAGCCAGACTGTGCGGCCGTCCGGCAGCAAAACTGAAACGGTGCCGTCGCCGCCG
Organism: Desulfobacteraceae bacterium; assembly: GCA_003818505.1. Taxonomy (GTDB): domain Bacteria; phylum Desulfobacterota; class Desulfobacteria; order Desulfobacterales; family RPRI01; genus RPRI01. The sequence continues at coordinate 4,852 of RPRI01000156.1, forward strand.
GTCCATCCATCACCCCTTCGCTCGAACAGGCGGTTGAAACCGGAGGCCGGAGCCGATATCTGCTGATGCCCTGAATCAGGCACCGGAACTTGCAGGCAGCAAGCTGAGAATAAAAGTACGAGCAGGAAGCCCAGCAGTGCCGTAAAGGATCGGCAGCGGATATTTGAATTTGCTTTTAACATTATATTACAATTATAAATTTTTTAACGGATCCGGCTGCGATTCAGGAGCGGACTATGAAAGAGTAAGGAATAAAATTCAGCTTTTTACAGCCTGATATGTCGCATTAACCGGCTTCCATGTCAAGTTTTAAGAGGCACTTTTTTTATATTTTCATTGACACCAGGCAAATTCCTATCATAAATACCCCCGATACGTTGGATCGTGAACCGATCAATATGACAACCATCAACGGCGGTTCGATAGTATGAATGCAGTGATACCACGCGACCTGATCAAAAACCTTAAGCGGATCGTCGGCGAGCGCCATGTTGCCGAGTCCCGAACTGCTGCTGAACTTTACTCCTATGACGGTTCCCTGGCCAAAGGAGCTCCGGGGGCTGTAGTGTTTCCGGGCGATACAGCCGAGGCAGCCGCGGTCGTCAAAGAGGCAACCCGGGCCGGGGTGCCGTTCGTGCCGCGCGGGTTCGGCACTAACCTGTCCGGAGGCACGGTCCTGCCCAATGGCGGACTTACGATATGCCTCGCGAGGCTCAATCGCATCCTCGGAATCTTTTCCAACTGTCGCACGGCCGTGGTCCAGCCCGGAGTGACCAACCTGGAACTTCAAAACGCTTTGGCGCCGCTTGGTTTTTTCTACGCACCGGACCCTGCCAGCCAGAGGGTTGCCACCCTCGGAGGAAACGTTGGCGAAAATTCGGGGGGGCCCCGCTGTCTCAAATACGGAGTTACCACTAACCACGTGCTTGGCCTGAAAGCCATTCTTGCAGACGGACAGATCCTCTGTCTGGGTTCTGCGGCCTGTGATTCTTCCGGGTATGATCTGAGAGGATTGCTTATCGGCAGCGAGGGGACACTGGCAGTGGTGACCGAAGTCACCGTCCGTATCCTGCCCATGCCTGAAAAGGTAATCACTCAGTTGGCGGTTTACAATGACGTGGCTGCGGCGGCCAGATCTGTGGCCGGTATCATCGCCGCTGGAATCGTTCCGGCCACGCTGGAGATGATGGATGCCCGTATCATTCAGGCGGTTGAAGACAGCTATACCTGCGGCTATCCCCGCGATGCCGCAGCCGTTTTGATCATTGAAGTGGAAGGTCCTTCAGTCGGGCTGGAGGAGCAGGCCCGGAACATCCGGACGATTTGCACGGCCAACGGCTGCCGGGAAATCCGCGATGCAGCCACGGCCGCTGAACGCAACCGGCTGTGGGAGGGACGCCGCGGAGCATTCGGGGCGGTGGCCCGGCTTGCACCGAACTATTTGGTCAACGACTGCACGGTGCCGCGGACACTGCTTCCGGATGCGCTTGATCAGGTTGCCGCCATCGTGAAAGCCCACGGTTTTATTCACGGCAATGTTTTCCATGCCGGTGATGGAAATCTTCACCCTCTGCTTCTCTTCGACTCGCGCGATGCTGACCAGCTAGAGCGGGTCCACGAGGCCGGATGGCAGATCATGAAGGCCTGTGTGGCATTAGGAGGCACCATTTCGGGCGAACATGGAATCGGACGGGAAAAAATGGAGGCCATGCGGCTTGTTTTTTCCGACGATGATATCGATGCCCAGCGCTCTCTTCAGGATGCCTTTGACCCGACCCATGTGGTTAACCCCGGCAAAATATTCCCTGACACATCCCGGCCTTTTGCCTTAAAAGACCAGACGGCCTGGTCCGGTCCGGGCGACCTGCTGACGCCTGCGGAAAAGAAGATAGCCGAACAGGTTAAACAGGCCATGGCAGCAGGTCAGGCCCTTGTCCCGGGCGGCAGCGGATCTCTTGGTGACTTCGGCAATTTGCCTGCCTGTCCCGGCTTTCCATTGAAGACCGATACGCTTTGCGTTCTGCTCGATTCGGACCCATCCAACCAGTATGTCACTGTCGGGGCCGGGATGACCCTGGGCGAAATTCAGAAAGCTCTGGCTCCCCATAATCAGTGGATTGCCCTGCGACCGGCCTTTAATCTGCTGCGACGAACCATCGGTGGGATAACCGCGATGGGAGCCTGCGGAACCGAGCGCTTATTCTATGGCGCGCCGCGTGAGCTGTTATTGGGTCTGCGTTTTATAGATGGTAGAGGCCGGTTGATCAGCGCCGGCGGCAAGGTCGTCAAAAATGTGGCCGGTTACGATATGACCCGCCTCCTGGCCGGTTCGGCCGGAACTTTGGGATTAATCACCAGGGTGACCCTGCGGACGGCAACCTGCCCGCAGCGCTGTGCCGCCATTTCCGCTACCGGCACTCCGGATGCCTGCGCAAACCTGGCCACGTCGGCGCTCGGGTCCCGTCTCGGTGTTGTGTTCGCCGCAGCTGTGCCAGAAACGGACAGCGCGCTCTGGCGGATACATATGGGTTTTGAAGGTTTCAGAGAGACCGTGGATTCCCAGCTGTCCCGGGCTCAGGAACTGCTGGCCGGAGCCGGTTTCGGATCCGAGCGCACCGATGATTACGAAGTCTGGAGCGGGCCTTTTGCCAGGCTGTTTACCACAATTGCCGGACATCCTTATGTGCTTCGCGCCTCTGTCCCGCCGGATCTTGCTGCGTCAGCGGCTCAGTTCATCGCACGGCGGCGTCCGGCATTGCCGATGCTGGTCGATTTCGGGTGCGGGCGGATCCTGGCTGGAACCGATCAAATGACCGGCGATTCGTGGAAAGAGCTGGATCTGCGTATTCATGAACTGAAGGGCTACGTCGTTCTTGAAAAAGCCACGGATGAATTCAAGCAGTGCAATGATGTATTCGGGACGCCGAGGCCGGAATGGAACCTGATGCACCGGATAAAGGCGGTTCTTGACCCCGGGAAACTTTTTGCTCCGGGTCGCATGCCGGGGCGGGTATAGAAAATTATTACCGGGCCGTGTTCGGAACAACACGGGATGTTAAACAGGTCACGATCAGAACAAGTATACTGGAGAGATAGAATCAATAGATCATGAGCATAGCCACCCATTACGACGCCATTGCCCAATGCAACCGCTGCGGTTTTTGCCAGGTAGCCTGTCCGATTTTCCGCGCTACCGGCAACGAGTCGGGGGTGGCCCGGGGCCGTTTGGCTCTTCTGCGGGCCCTGATCGAGGGCCGCCTTCAGTGGAGCTCCGAGCTGGAGGAGCCGCTTTACGATTGCCTGCTTTGCGGGGCCTGCACGAGCAATTGCTTTCCGGCGATCCCCACCTCGGATCTTGTGATCAAGGCGCGATCGGAATACCTTGATACCGTCGGGCGCAAGTCCATTCACCGCCTGCTGTTCGACAAGCTGTTGCCATATCCCCGGCGGCTGCACCTGGCGGCCAGGGCCGTGGCTCTGGGTAAAAACAGCGGTATGAGCGAACTGGCCGGAGCTTTAGGCCTTTTGCGCATCTTCGGCCATGATTTTGCCCGTTCCGAACAGATTCTAGGCCGGCTCCCGGCCCAATCTCTGCGGACGCGTTTTAAGCCAGGAGTTTATCAGGGGCAGGGTCAAAAACTGAGACTGGCCTATTTTGTAGGCTGCGGAATTGATACGATAAGCCAGGCGGCCGGGCAGTCCACTCTGGCTCTGCTGAGGCGCTTTTCCAGCAGCGTTCAGCTGCTGGACAACAACTGCTGCGGATTGCCGGCCTGGTCATATGGAGATCTTGATGCAGCCCGCCACCTGGCTTTCCTGAACCTGTCACTGCTGGACGCGGGCCGGTTCGACGCAATTGTCACAGACTGCTCCAGCTGTACAGCCTTTATAAAAAAATACCCCCTTCTTTTTGCAGGTGACGATCATTTTGAGGAGAAGGCCCGTGATTTAGCGTCTAAAACCATGGACGTATCCGAATGGATGACGGCCGAGATTATCCCTTTTTCAATGACTTTAGAGGGAAAGCGGATCACCTTCCACGATCCATGCCATGCCTCGCGGGGCCAGAAGATCGTGAAGCCGCCACGCGATATTCTGCGGCAAATACCGGGCGCCGAATTCGTTGAAATGCCCGAGGCGGACTGGTGCTGCGGAGGGGCCGGCGCCTATGCCCTGTCACATTTTGACCTGTCCATGCAGGTGCTGGACCGCAAAATGGAAAACCTCAAAAAAACAAGAGCCGACGTGCTGGTGACAACTTGTCCTGCCTGCATCATCCAGCTTTCCTATGGAGTGCGCCGCCATGGTCTGACCGTCAAGGTGCAGCACCTTACGGAAGTCATATAGAAGGGGCCAAGGGTTCAAGGATTCAGGGGTTCAAGCGTTTGCTGTTTGAGGTTTTTTCACTCAAACCCTTGAACCCTCGAATCCTGATGCAGTGATCGGACAAAAGAGTGTGTTATACAAAGGCCTCCCGGCCATGCCCTCTATTTCATTCAATATAAATATTTAACTCAAGATCTTTTGCGTTAAGGATGCTTGGCGCCGCCTTGGGCGGATCGGCCTCCAGAAAAGCGGTGATGTCAGGCCGGTTCCACACCGGATAGCCCGTGAGCACGGCAGCCACGTTACTGGCGGCCAGAGTTGCCATGCCCTGGCGTGTCCAGATAGTAGCCGAGGCAATGTGAGGCACAATAACTACATTTTCAAGATCCTTTAATCCGGGTTTCAGCGCTGGTTCTTCTTCGAATACATCCAATCCGGCCCGAAAATCGGGGTTCCGACGGCAGTGGTCCACCAGGGCCGCTTCGTCGATGACCGGGCCCCGGCTGGTGTTGATCAGCACGGCATTATTCTTCATAAGCGCGAGTCGTTCGGCGTTAATAAGATGGTGGGTACTTTCGGCAAGCACCGTGTGAATGCTCACTACATCGGCCAGCTGCAGCAGTTCTTCCAGTGTTTCCGATTGCCGGCAGGTGACCGGTGCTTCATGGTGATTCATGAGAAATCCGGAGTATTCATCAGCGTAATTCTCCAGCGCGCGGTTTCGGTTCGGATCATAATAGATAACATTCATCTTATGGCCTTCCATCATCATGCGGGCATAAGCGGCTCCAATCCGGCCGGCGCCGATGATACCGGCCGTCTTGCGCCATAACAGTTCTCCCAGGAACAGGTCGGGCAGCCAGCCTTTGTATTTTCCGGCTCTCAGATATCGTTCGGATTCCCCGGTCCGGCGGGCTGCCGCAAAGGTGAGGGCTACCGCCATTTCAGCCGTGGTCTCGGTGAGAACGCCCGGTGTGTTGCCCACCGGAATTCCGTTGGAGGTGGCGGAATCCAGATCGATGTTGTTGAAGCCGACAGCGTAGTTGCTGTAGACCCTGCCGCCGGCTGACTTGAGAGCGGAAAACAGCTCATTGCCCCAGGTTTCGGTTAATTGACCGATGGCGCCGTCGCAATTCGAACCGATAGCCTTACGGATATCTTCAACGGTCAGCAGCTCCACGGACGAGAAAATCTCAACCCTGCATCCGGCGGATTTGAGGATATTCAGCCATTGTTCGCCTGGCAACTCCTTTGTAACGATAACCCGCTTTGAACCGGCGGGATTTACTATACGCCATTTATTAATATCCACTTTTCAATTCTCCTGTAATGATGATCCCAGCAGCATGTTATGCGGAATCTGCGGTAGCAGGGGGAGCGTCTGAGTTTAATCAAAAGAATACCTCGCAGCTCTGCCTCTGGATAGTTCATTACGCTTGCTGTTCCGGTTCAACGCGGAATGTGATACAAAATCGTGATTCTGTCCTTAATCTGTATATTTAGCATTTTACTTCAGCTCGGTAAAATATTTTATGCCGGTCGGGAATCAAGTTATTTTCTTTTCAGCACCCCTTCAACTGCCGCAACGATATGACGGGCCGAAAGTCCGTACTTGTCTATCAGTTCATGATAAGGACCTGATTCGGCGAAGGTGTCCTGCACACCCACCCGTTTCATCACAGTTGGTCTGTTTTCAGCCAGCACTTCGGCTACGGCGCTTCCCAATCCGCCGAAAATAATGTTATTTTCAGCGGTTACTATGGCTCCAGTCTCTTCGGCGGCCCGGAGGATAATGTCTTCATCAAGGGGCTTTATGGTGTGACAGTCGATCACCCGAACATCGATTCCTTTTGCCGCAAGATGTTCCGCCGCAATAAGCGATTGGACAACTATGTCACGATTGGCTATTATCGCGGCATCCTTGCCTTCCCGTATCATTACAGCCTTTCCTATAGCGAAAGGAAAGTCGGGACCGTATATCACCGGAACCGGATCTCTGGTAAAGCTCAAATAAACCGGGCCCTGAAATTCAGCAGCCGCCCAAACCGCCATCTTTGTCGATGCGGGATCGGCAGGGGCGATCACGGTGGAGCCGGCAATCGCCCTCATAATCGATAGGTCTTCCTGTCCCTGATGGGTGACTCCGTCCGGGCCGGGGGTGATGCCGCTGTGGCTGGCGGCTATTTTGACATTCAGTCGTGGATAGTGAATTGAATTACGCACCATATCAAGAGCCCGCAGGGTGGCAAAAACCGCATATGTTGAAGCAAAGGGAATCAA
>RPRI01000157.1 GCA_003818505.1 Desulfobacteraceae bacterium
TGAAGCTCTTCCTGGACAGAATCCAGGTCGAAGAGCTCGATTATCAATTAAAATAAACATATGGTTGTCCACGATGTCGTGGCACATAAATCCGTCCACGATGTTGTGGCACTCATCATGTAACAAATAAGTTTTTTTGTGGTACCGAGTTTGTGAAAAGGATTATAATGCAAGGTCAGATATCAAAAGTGATTGAAAAGACGCCTGGTTCCTCACTTATATATTTTATCCTTGCAGGTTTTATAACAATTCTGATTGTTTCCATAATTTTATTGTCCTCGGTTCCTCCGGTATGTCGTGATTCCCTTACTCATCACCTTGCAGTTCCAAAGCTTTATCTGAATCATGGGGGAATGTATGAAATTCCTTCGGTGATATTCTCCTATTATCCCATGAATCTTGAACTTTTATATATCATTCCTCTTTATTTCGGGAATGATATTGTTCCAAAATATATCCATTTTGTTTTTGCATTGCTGACAGCGATTATTGTTTATGGATATTTAAAAAAAAGGACTGATCGGATTTTTGCACTTTTTGGCGCTCTTTTCTTTTTGTCGATTCCGGTAATCGTAAAGCTTTCAATAACCGTTTATGTTGATCTGGGTCTTATCTTCTTTTCAACAGGCGCCATAATTTACTTGTTCAAATGGATTGAATCTGAATTCAAACTCAAGCATCTGTTGGTTTCCGCTGTTTTTTGCGGACTTGCCCTCGGAACAAAATATAATGCTCTTATCGTTTTTTTTCTCTTATCCTTGTTCGTAATATTTTATTATTCCCGGATTTCCAGCAGCAAAGAAAAACAACGCGGTTCAATTAAAAGGAGCAGTCAGGTTTCCATGAAAGCGCTTTTTTTTGGGGCGTTGTATATTTTTATCGTTCTTCTGGTTTTTTCTCCGTGGATGATAAGAAATTATGTTTGGACAAAAAATCCCGTTTATCCTCTTTATCAGGGTTTTTTTAACAGGATCAATGCCGAGCCAGTTCCTGTTTTAATGGATCAAGGAGGGATCTTGTCTGAAGAATCAATAAAGAATAACAAAAGCAAGGATTTGAGCCCTTTTGCAATAAGGCGAATCATATATAATGAATCATTGCTGCAAATTGTTCTGCTTCCAATCAGAATATTCTTTGAAGGGGAGGATAACAATCCAAAATATTTTGACGGCAAACTTTTCCCATTTCTTTTTATACTGCCATTTTTTGCCTTTTACCGCATAAAGCAGGATAGTAATTCTTTAAAGGTAGAGAAGGAAATATTACTCTCATTCTCAATTTTATTTATCCTCTTTGCATTTTCAAAAACCGACATGAGAATAAGATATATTGCGCCTGTGATTCCTCCGCTTGTTATGCTTTCTGTCATGGGACTGCATAATATTTTTTCAATGTTAAGCTCCCGTTTTTCTGTTTTATCAGGCAAGATGTTTTCGTTTTGTCTCTTTTTTTTCTTTGCCGTAGTAATATCAGTTAACGGCGTTTATATTATTCAGCAATTCAGACTCGTGAATCCTGTGGGATATTTGCGGGGGGACATAGGGCGTGACGAGTACATTGAAAAGTACCGTCCAGAGTATGCAGCCATTAAATACGCAAACAATAATCTTTCTGAAGATGCAAAAATACTCTGCTTTTTTCTTGGCAACCGAAGTTATTACAGCGACAGGGAAATGCTTTTTGATGTGACTATTTTGAAATATTCTCTCAGTAGATCTGACATGCCTGAAAAGATAATATCAGATATGAAAAAAGAGGAGATAACGCATCTGATGATCTGGTATAATATGTTTAACAGTTGGGTGAATAACAATTTTAACGCTGACGAGAAGGCTTTATTGAGCAGATTTTTCAAGGAAAACACTACGCTCCTTTTTTCAAAGAGCGGACATGGCCTTTATGAGTTAAATCCGGGTAAATAAAAATAATATCGATTGATGAACCGAAAACAGCGAGCGCATTCCCCGCTGCTTGCGGCTGGGTTAGCGAGCGAATCTGAAATCGATAAAAAGTCCTTACGGTCGAAGATTCCCCGTCCGCTCTGCGGCGGTGAGCTTCAATTGTAAGAAATCTGAATTTTCACCTTAATGTCCTTCTCTGCCTTAGACGGATTCGTTGTATGAAACCGTTTCAGAAGTAGCTTGTTCCGTCCCAGCAGTGTGTGCAGAGTTTCTCTTTAGGAAGGCCTATCGCATCTACCAGATCCCCGAGTTTCTGGTATTTTAATGTCGTCAGTTTCAAATGCTGGCATATCTTTTCAGTCATTTGCCGGTTTTTTTCAGAGTCTCCGACAGCATATTCTGCAAGATTTTTATCTTGACGACCTTCGATTTCCAGAATAACCTTTCTCCCTGCAAGGTCAAGCGTAGATCTTGATGTGGAAAAATTCAGGTACACGCATGGATAGATAAGTGTTGGACAAGCCGGTCGCATATGAACCTCAAGCGCACCACAGTCGTATAAAATTTGAATATTGTCTTTAAGCTGGGTGCCTCTTACGATAGAATCTTCGCAGAAAAGAATTTTCTTCCCCTCTATAAGCTTTTTTACGGGGATGAGCTTCATTTTTGCGACAAGATCCCTCATTTTCTGGTTTTGAGGCATAAAGCTCCTTGGCCATGTCGGGGTATATTTTACGAAGGGCCGCACATATGGAACTTTTTTCTCGTTGGCATAACCAATTGCGTGACCTATTCCGGAATCGGGTATCCCGGCAACGCAGTCGATTGCAACATTGTCATTTTTTGCAAGAGCGCTGCCACACCTGTTTCGGACATATTCAACATTGATGCCTTCATATTCAGAAGCAGGATAGCCGTAATATACCCACAGGAATGAGCATATTTGCATTTTGTCTTCCGGTTCTTTCTTCCGGACACATGCGTCGTGTGTAAGAAAAACGATTTCACCCGGGCCCAGGAATTTTTCTGTTGAAAACCCGAGGTTGGGAAATGCGCAGTTTTCAGAAGCAACAGCAAAAGAACCGTCCCTTTTTCCTATAACAAGAGGTGTTCTGCCTAATTTGTCCCTTGAAGCAAAAATGCCTTTATTTGTAAGAAGAAGAAGTGAACAGGAACCTTTGATTAGCTCCTGGGCTCTTTTTATTCCATTTTCAAAAGAGTCTTCGCCACAAATCAGCATGGCAACAAGTTCTGTAGGATTTGTTTCCCCTCCGCTCGTTTCTGAGAAATGCATTTTTTTATTAAAGGCTCTTTTAGAGAGATCATCAATATTATTCAGTTTTCCGACCGTAGCTATTGCGAAAGTTCCAAGGTGTGATCCTATGATAAGCGGCTGGGAATCGTAGTCGCTTATGACGCCGATTCCCATATTACCTTTGAATTTTGGAAGTTCAGACTCAAACTTTGATCTGAAATAGTTGTTTTCCAGACTGTGTATGGCCCTTTCGAAACCTTTTTTGTTCCAAACCGCAAGCCCACCTCGTTTTGTTCCAAGATGCGAATGGTAATCAGTCCCGTAAAATATATCATTCACACAGTCATCTTTTGATACAACGCCGAACAATCCGCCCATCTTTATAGTCCTTCCATAAAAAAATGCAGTTGAACCGAAACAGCGAACGCATTCCCCGATAATTGTAACGGGGAGAGCGAGCTATTTAAAAAACAGAAAATATTCTCTACAGTCAAAAATTCCACGCAGCTTTCGGCGGGAAATATTTGATTCAGCTCTTTTTATCTTGATTTTAAGGTGTGCTCAAACTAACATATTTTAGTTAGTATTGCTAACATTTTTCAATGAACCCGCAATATATATAACTATCCGTATTTTAAATAAATCACAGGTAAGTATAATTTAAATATGAAAAATAAATATAAATTAAAAAGGAGTAAGTATGCCCAGGCGTGATGATATCCATAAAGTTCTTATTATAGGTTCAGGACCGATTATTATCGGACAGGCTTGCGAATTTGATTATTCAGGCACACAGGCATGCAAAGCATTGCGTTCGTTGGGCTATGAAATAGTTCTCGTAAATTCAAATCCGGCAACCATCATGACGGATCCGGGCATGGCTGATGTTACCTATATAGAGCCGCTTAACCTCAAGACGATAACAGAGATTATTGCCAAAGAAAGACCGGATGCTCTACTTCCGAACCTTGGCGGACAAACAGGACTCAATCTTTCTTCGGAACTGCACCGAGCAGGTGTTCTTGAAAAATATGGGGTAAAAATTATCGGCGTGAACATTGATGCTATTGAACGCGGCGAAGACCGGCAGGCTTTTAAGGATACGATGAGCCGGCTCGGAATTGAAATGCCCAAAAGCAAAATCGTAAACAAGGTCGAGGATGCTGAAAAAGTTGCCGAAGAGCTCGGCTATCCGGTTGTAATACGACCTGCTTACACGATGGGTGGGACAGGTGGCGGGCTGGTTTACAATATTGAAGAATTGCGCGTTGTAGCAGCGCGTGGCCTGGCCGCAAGCATTGTTCATCAGATCCTTGTCGAGGAATCGGTTCTCGGATGGGAAGAACTTGAGCTTGAGGTAGTGCGTGATGCAAAAAATCAGATGATTACCGTCTGTTTTATCGAAAACATAGATGCAATGGGCATTCATACCGGCGACAGTTTTTGTTCAGCACCCATGCTAACAATTGATCCTAAGCTTCAGCAGCGCCTTCAGGAGTATTCCTATGCAATAGTGGAGGCTATTGAAGTGATTGGCGGCACAAACATTCAGTTTGCCCATGATCCGGAGACGGGCAGGGTGGTAGTAATTGAAATTAATCCGCGTACCTCCCGATCATCTGCACTGGCTTCAAAAGCGACTGGATTTCCCATAGCAAGGGTATCATCTCTTCTTGCAGGCGGACTGACTCTTGATGAGATCCCCTACTGGCGTGATGGAACTCTCGAAAAATACACCCCTTCAGGCGACTATGTGGTTATAAAATTCGCGCGTTGGGCCTTTGAAAAATTTGAAGGAGTTGAAGACCGGCTTGGAACCCAGATGAAGGCTGTTGGCGAAGTAATGAGCATAGGTAAAAACTACAAGGAGGCTTTTCAGAAGGCGATCAGGAGCCTTGAAATTAACAGATATGGTCTTGGTTTTGCCAGGGATTTTCATGAGCAGTCGATAGAAAATCTTATCAATATGCTGAGAACGCCGACAAGCGAACGGCAGTTTATTATGTATGAAGCTCTTCGCAAGGGAGCCGATATCGGTCTTTTATATGAAATTACCCATATCAAACCGTGGTTTATAAAGCAGATGAAAGAACTGGTTGAGCTGGAGGAAGTTATTCTGAAACACAAAGGCGGACGTATTCCTGATGAGCTTCTTGTAAGCGCCAAAAAAGATGGTTTTGCAGACAGGTATATTGCAAAGATACTCGGCGTTTCTGAAAAAGAGATCAGGGAGCAACGGAAAAGACTCGGTGTTCTGGAGGCGTGGGAGCCTGTCCCGGTCAGCGGAGTTGAAAATGCGGCTTATTACTACTCAACATATAATGCGCCCGATAAAGTAGGTGTTAGTGGGAGAAAAAAAATCATGGTGCTCGGCGGAGGTCCCAACAGGATCGGCCAGGGTATTGAATTTGATTATTGTTGTGTCCATGCGGCTTTTGCTATCAGGGATGCCGGGCTGGAGTCAATTATGGTAAATTGCAATCCTGAAACCGTATCAACCGACTATGACACATCGGATAAATTGTATTTCGAACCTCTTACAGTAGAGGATGTTTTGAGCATCTATGAGAAGGAAAAACCGGAAGGGATAATCGCACAGTTTGGTGGGCAGACTCCGCTCAATATCGCCAGGGAACTTGAAGAGGCTGGTGTAAAAATACTGGGTACCTCTCCCGATACCATCGATTTTGCCGAGGACCGTGATCAGTTCCGCAAGGTTATGCGAGAACTTGGGATTCCGCAGCCTGAATCGGGCATGGCCATTAACATGGAAGAAGCAAAAGAGATTGCGGATAAGATCGGGTATCCTTTAATGGTGCGGCCATCATATGTTCTTGGCGGCAGAGGGATGGAAGTTGTTCAGAATGAGGAAATGCTCCGGCGATATTTAAAAGCGGCTGTGAATGTTTCGACCGAAAGGCCTGTATTGATAGACAAGTTTCTCGACAATGCAATTGAAGCGGAAGCAGATGCTATTTCAGACGGAACAAGCGCATTTGTGCCGGCTGTCATGGAGCATATCGAGCTTGCCGGAATTCATTCGGGTGATTCAGCCTGTGTTATTCCGCCGTTAAGCATACCCCCGAAACACATAGAAACAATCAGTGAGTATACAAAAAAGATAGCTATCACCCTGCGTGTCGTCGGCCTGATGAATATACAATATGCCATATACGACAATTCGGTTTATGTTCTTGAGGCTAATCCTAGAGCGTCAAGGACAGTGCCTATTGTTTCAAAGGTGTGCAATATTTCCATGGCAAGGCTGGCGACCCAGATAATTCTCGGTAAAACCCTGTCCGAACTCAACTTAAAACACCGACCTATCCCGCATTACGGGATAAAGGAGTCCGTATTCCCATTCAACATGTTCCATGAAGTTGACCCTGTGCTGGGACCCGAGATGCGTTCAACCGGCGAAGTTTTAGGCCTTTCCACATCATATGGAAGGGCTTTTTACAAGGCCCAGGAAGCCGCGCAGGTGATTCTTCCTCTTGAAGGAAGCGCTCTGTTTACTGTTGCGGACAGAGATAAGCCTGCGGTACTTGAACCAGTGAGACTCTTCAGGGATCTCGGGTTTTCTGTTATGGCTACCAAGGGTACGCATGAGTTTCTGAAAGAAAGAGGAATAGATACCATACTTGTATCAAAACTGGGTTTTGGAAGGCCTGATCTTGTGGATGCGGTAAAAACAGGCAAAATAAATCTACTGATAAACACGCCGAGTGGCAGGAAGAGCTCCGAAGACAGTTCTGATATCAGAAAAGCTGCCATAAGGTACAAGGTGCCCTATATAACTACAACTGCTGCGGCTGTAGCTGCGGCAAAGGGTATTGCTGCAAGGCGCGAAGGGGATTCGAAGGTGCGTTCGCTGCAGGAGTATCACGCCAATATAAAGTAGTTTCCATCCGGAAATGGACCTTTTGAGCGATCTCGGCGTCAATCTGAGGGATTTCTTGTGCGGCATACTATGCGTATGTCTCAGCGTAATCCCTTGATCTCCTTGAGCTTGCCCAAAATTGACGATTTCCGGATCGGAAACCCAACTGTGTCCAAATTTGTTTCCGGATGGACTATAAAATATTTTCTTTGACCCGGTTTTTATTACCTTCCCGATTCCCGCTTTTGTATTGTAAATATCTAAAGATACAGTGTATATATAAGACATGGATAAAGCGACATATATGGAAATGTATCTGAATGAAGACCTTCACTGGTGGTTTGTTGCAAGGAGGATGATAATACGTAATATTTTGTCATACTATCTTCCCGTTGAACGGAAAAGAAGAATACTTGAAGTTGGTTGCGGAACAGGCGGAAATCTTGAATTGCTGTCAACCTATGGAAATATTCATGCCATGGAACTTGATGAAGAAGCAATAGTAATGGCTGATAAAAGAGGCCTTTGTCATGTGGTAAAGGGTTCTCTGCCTGATGATATTCCTTTCGAATACAGCTTTGATCTTATTTGCATGCTGGATGTTCTGGAACATATAGATGATGATTTGAGAGCTCTTGAATCTGTAAGGAAAAGGCTCAATCCAGATGGAAAAGTACTTATAACAGTTCCGGCTTTTGAATTCCTCCGGAGTGAACATGATGTGGCATTACATCATAAAAGGCGTTATGTGAAAAAACAATTAATGAGGCTTGTTCAAAGATCGGGATTTAGAATTATATACCACACATATTATAATATATTATTATTTCCAATAATTGCAGGAGTCAGAAGCATGAAAAAAATTAAAGGTGGAGAATGTAGAACTGATGTAACTATGCCGTCCAAACCGATCAATAGTATATTAACGGCAATATTTTCCGGCGAAAGATTTTTTATGCCCTGGATATCATTACCATTCGGAACGTCCATTTTGATATTGGCAGAAAAGTGATATTTTTAAAAGCCTATGTTCAGAATTTCTCGCTTTTTTTAATAGTGGTTAGTATTTCGAGCTATTATAATTCATGCGAATAGAAAAGATAAATACGTATTTTTTACTTTTGGCCCTGGCAGGGGCCTTTATTGTTCTTTCCGGAACTTCACGATTTGGTGTTGGGATCTCTCCGGATTCGGTTAATTACATTTCCTGTGCCAGAGATCTTATTAAAGGAAACGGTTTTATATCTTATGATGGCAGTCAATTTACTTTGTGGCCGCCATTGTATCCGGCATTGCTGGGAATCCTGGGACTGCTGGGCATAGATCCTGTTATCGGGGCAAGAATATTAAATGTTTCGATGTTCGGATTGGTTGTATTCTGCACCGGGCAATTGTTCAGGTCGTGTTTAAGGTCTTATTTCTTAATCATATCAGGAACGATTTTTGCGTCTTTTTCCGCTCAGGTCGTTTATTTGTCATTCATGGCATGGTCGGAGCTTACATTCTCTCTTTTTTGTATCCTGTTTATAAAATATCTCATTAATTTTTCAATTGAAATCAAGGAGAAAGATTTCTACCTGCTTTCAGTTATTGTCGCTCTATCCTGCTTGCAGAGGTACATCGGAGTTGCAATGGTTCCAACCGCTCTTGCCGTAATTTTGCTGTTAGTGAAAATACCAGTATCAAAGCGAATACAATATTCAATTAAATTACTGATGATATCTCTTACCCCTTTATTTTTATGGTTGTTACGCAATTACCTTTTAACATCCACAATATCAGGCCCGAGAATAAATTCATCCTATTCTTTTCAACATAACATTACAAAAACATT
Organism: Desulfobacteraceae bacterium; assembly: GCA_003818505.1. Taxonomy (GTDB): domain Bacteria; phylum Desulfobacterota; class Desulfobacteria; order Desulfobacterales; family RPRI01; genus RPRI01. Next base: position 8,871 of record RPRI01000157.1, read on the forward strand.
GGACGTAATAACTTCCTGGATTATACCCTCTTTTGAACCTTTTAACTTCAGGATGATATTTGCAGGAGTTTTATTTCTCATTCTTATCTCGATCTCGATAAGCAGATATTACAAAACAAACAGCGGTAAGATTAATATGATATTAGTTCAGGCCGTTTACTTGCTGATATATATTGCGTGTATAATATTACTCAGTTCGTTCAGTTCACTTGATCCGATTCCTTACAGATATTTAGCCCCTGTTTATATTATTTTTATTTGTCTTCTGTTCATATTCCTTGAAACCGCTTCAGAATGGATGAATGAAAAAATCCGGATTAAATATTTTGGACAGTATGTTCTGATATTATTATGCACTGTCTGGTATTTCTATGTAATTATAGACAATTATAAGAATATTGTATTCATTGTAAAAAACGGTGCCGGATATTCATCTAACAAATGGCGGTTATCGCCAATTTTAAAATTTATAGAAAATAATCCTATAAATGGTAACATATACAGCAATGCCCCCGATGCAGTGTATATCATAAGCGGGCAAAAAGGAGGATGGATTCCACGCCGTAAAAAAGGCTTTGATGATTTTAGAAAAATGATGACAAGGGATGGCAATAACTATATCGTCTGGCTCAATAATGTAAAAGAGCGATCATATCTTTATGATATTAAAGAGATATCCCATAATCTGGTTTTAATTAATCAAGGCCATTTCCCAGATGGAGATATTTTTATTTTATATGACAAAAATAAAAGCTGAAAATTTTAAATCCCTAATAAGCAAAATCCGTAAACGGGCAGGTTCATAATGAGAAAAACGGCAATTATAATTCCATGTTTCAATGAATCTGGACGATTCAGGGTCAAAGAATTCGCTGCTTATATCAACGCCGATGGAAATGTTTATTTTATTTTTGTCAATGACGGCAGCACCGATAATACCCGTGAGATAATAAAAGATCTTTATCATTCATTTCCCAATCGGGTCGTGTTCATAGACCTTAAGAAAAATTGCGGTAAAGCAGAAGCGGTCAGGTGCGGTATATTGAAAGCATTGGAAATGGATTATGAGAATATCGGTTACTTTGATGCGGACCTTTCTACTCCTTTAAGCTCTATAAATATATTTTGTGAGTTGCTGGATAAACCTGAAACCACAATTGTTATGGGAGCCCGGGTTAAGCTTCTTGGGCGAAAAATTGAAAGAAGGGCATTCCGGCATTATCTCGGAAGAGTATTTGCAGCAAGTGCCAGCATAATTCTTGGCGTTCCGGTATATGACACCCAATGCGGCGCAAAAATTTTTAAAAACACAAAAGATTTAAATATAATTTTCTCGAAGCCTTTTATCACAAAATGGATTTTTGATGTTGAAATATTGGCAAGATTTAAATTGTTAAAGTGGAATGAATCGGAAAAATGGATAGAAGAATCGGTAGTAGAATATCCCTTGGAGGAATGGATACATATACAAGGGTCCCATATAAAATTTATTCATTATTTTAAAGCAATATCTGATCTGATAAAAATATTTGTATTTCTTCATAGAAAACAAATCTTTCTTGCTTTTTACATACGGAATTAATACAAAATCCTTCCGGCTAATGTCCCGTTTCCGGATTGAACCCATATATGAGAGGAACATAAATGCGATCAGGATATTTGAATGAAAATATTAAAGGAAAAGGCCTGAATGAAACCGCGGAAGGCGCTGAAAAACTTATGTCAAAATCAACCTGCAGGGAAGCAGTCGTTCCGGCAGATAAAGAGCATACCGGCCCGAAGGCAGTTGCTGCAGTTGCCATTGCTCTTGATATCCATTTTTCTTCAGGTTTTTATGAATAGAGTTGGCCAGGTTTCATTAATTTAAATATAAAGGGATTTTTCAATGCTATACAAAATCAGAATCGGAGATGAAAAATTTGAGGTGGAAGTTGGTGGTGTAAAGGATGGACTTGCCAGTGTTACTGTCAATGATGTGCCGTATAAAGTTGAGATAGAGAATTATAATTCAGTTGCTTTTCCGGCAGCTATGCCACGGACTCCAGCCTCAACTTCCGTTCCGATGCCTGGGTCCGTTTCTGTTATAGCTCCAATTCCAGGAGTTATTCTGGATATAGTAGTTCAGGTTGGAGACAAGGTTGAAACCGGTCAGACAGTGGCTATAATCGAAGCTATGAAGATGGAGAACAATCTCGTTAGCAGCAAAGACGGTATTGTTAGAGAAATTCTTGTGCAAAAAGGAGCGAAGGTCAAGACCGGTGATTTAATTATAATTATCGGATGACATAAAGGTCGTCGATAAAGAACCTGAATCGAAAATGCAGGTATATACTTGGCCCTTTATAGAATTTCGGGGAATTATTTCCGGTAACTTCTTTATTTTTCGGTTTTTATGATCCAATCCAATGAAAATAATGGCATTCGAGGCAAACTGCCACCCGTAATCAATGTTAGAATCTTAATTAGTGTCCATCCGGAAACTGTAACTTATTAAAAAATATATTAAAAACATTGATTTTCAGGTTGATTTTATGGCGCATTCTGCTATTGTTATTTCACAACATATTGAAATCATTGAACA
>RPRI01000158.1 GCA_003818505.1 Desulfobacteraceae bacterium
ATCATTTAATAAGAACTCAATATTAATTAACTGAATATATAAACAAGGCGCTTGTGTGTCAAGAAATTTCAACCACAATATATCGTGGTCAATGGCTAAGAAGTTGCGTTTGTAATGAGAGCGGAGAGCTTCACTCTGATAAAGTTATTCAGAGTTCCTTAATATTAATTGAATTTAATGCAACTTGCTGAAGTTCTTTATAGAAACACTATGACTGCATGACAATTTAATTCAAATTCAAGGGGATATCTATAAGGAACAAATTATTAGTTGCTCAATATGTTGTTAAAATATTACCAGAAACCACCATATGATGTATATGTATAATTATATATAAATTTATTGACATATATTGAATAAAATGTAATCTTAAACAAACTTATTAATTAGTGTCCATCCGGAAACTAAAGATAGATACTATTGCGTTTCCAATTCGGAAATAGGCAATTTTGGGCAAGCTCAAGGAAATCAAGGGATTGAGCTTGAGACATAAGCATAGTATGTCGTACTAGAAATCCAGCGGATTGACACTTTAGATCGCTCAAAAGGGCCATTCCCGGATGGGAACTAATTATTATGTTGATGATATGGATGACCGACGGTAGGATCCGCTTAAGGTGGGCCGCTGCTTGCGATGGAAAGCTTCAATTGCCTTAAATAATAAGAGGATCACTCATGATGTGCAAAACCGAACTTACTAAAGAAGCAAGTTAGTATCCGGTTACCATTTTAATTATTAATGAATGAAGGTATACTTTGTTACATGGGGGACAATATGAGAACAGACAAAGCATTAATATAATGCTTTGGAGAAATGGAATATGGGCAAACCCACCTGAATGATAAGTTTAATTCATTATTAATAATGTAAAAAGTTCCGGAAGCAAGCTTAATTCGGAGATGAAAAATATCGAATCATTTCTATGCAACGCCTCTGATACATATTTTATGGAAAACGCAGAGGAAACTTTTAGGCTGGAGATCAAGACAGATCCGGAATCAGTCCGGCAACAGGCCATCTGGTGTGGTGCAAAACCAGGCATGAGGGTACTTGATGTGGGATGTGGCCCAGGAAAAACCACATCCATTCTTTATGAAATGGTACAACCGGGAGGATGTGCTGTCGGTATTGATCTATCTTCGGATCGAATCTCTTATGCAAAGAATCATTATTGTCGACAACCCGGAATTGATTTCACAGTCTGCAATTTAAAGGAGCCGTTAAACAGTATCGGTCAATTTGACCTGATTTGGGCTCGATTCGTCTTGGAATATTTCCGGGAAGAAAGCAATAATATCGTAAAAAATTTGATTGAGGCATTGAAACCTGGAGGTTATCTCTGTTTACTCGATCTTGACTACAATAGCCTTAGCCACTATGAACTTCCTCCGACGATTCAAGATCTCCTGCCAAAACTCATGAACAGGCTGGAGGAAGAATGCAACTTTGATGCATATGCAGGTCGAAAATTATATTCATATTTATTTGATAATGGCCTTAATAATATTCAGGTTAATCTTAAGGCACATCACTTGTTTTTTGGTTCTATAAAGGAGAAAGACCTTTTTAACTGGATGAAGAAGATCGAAATTATAGTAAAAAGGTTTGAGGATTTATTCAGTGATTATCCTGGCGGAAATGAGGCTTTTATCGACGATTTCAAGATGTTTTTAATTGATCCGCGGCGTTTTACATATACGCCTTTAATTATGTGCAAGGGAATGAAACCTTTGGATTTTTGATTTTAATAATGAAATATCAGCGCGAAATCCAGAAGGAGTTTTTGTCGATGAAATCGACAGCAATTTAGGTGATTTAATCTGCCGCATTAGGCTTCTTGGTTATTTCGGCGAAATCGGGCGGTCATTCCGATTCAAATCGGTACCTATACTTCAATCGAAAGTAATGCCTTATCAAACGTGTAATTGAAATTTGATGCCACGACTCTTATTGATTAATCCAACCAATATCCACCGGACACTGGGAAATATCAAGGCAACCGCTTTCCCACCTTTGAACTTGCCTTATATTGCTGCTGTTACCCCTAAACATTATCAAATCAATGTTATTGATGAAAATATTGAACCATTCGAATTTCAAAAAGCAGATATTGTTGGTATTACAGCCTATACGGCTACTGTAACCCGCGCCTATCACATTGCACAAATGTACCGTAAAAAGGGAATTTATACCGTTATGGGCGGTATTCATGTGTCGATGATGCCCGATGAGGCCATACTATATTGCGATACTGTAGTGTCTGGAGAAGCTGAGGGCGTCTGGCCCAAGGTTCTTGAGGATTTTGAGGCCGGTAATTCGAAAGATAGATATAAAGGGGCTTGGTCGAGCTTAGAAAATCTGCCTACCCCGCGCCGTGATATCCTTAAAAACAGCTATTATCGCTGGGGCAGCATTCAGACCTCTCGCGGTTGCCCCATGAATTGCTCTTTCTGTTCTGTTACCGCCTTTAATGGAGGCAGGTTCCGCCGCCGCTCTCTGGAAGCGGTGATTGAAGAACTCGACCTTATCCCTCAAAAAAGAATCATGCTCACTGATGACAATCTTATAGGTTATGGCAAAGAAGATCGGGAATGGACTCGCGCTTTCTTTACACAAATTCTGGATAAAGGTATAAAAAAGACCTTTTTTGGCCAAACATCTATCTTACTTGGACAAGATCGTGAACTTGCCCGCCTTGCTGCAAGGGCCGGACTTAAGGTCGTTTTAATCGGTATTGAATCGGTAAATTCCAAAACTCTTGAGTCCTACGGAAAGCATTCCAGTATTAGACGCTTTAATCCGAATCAATGCAAAGAACTGATCACAAATATTCGTAAAGCAGGTATAGCCGTTCTTGGCGCTTTTGTACTTGGAAGCGACGAGGACGATCACACGGTTTTTCATTCCACCTTGGAATTTATAAAATCTGCTCACATTGACGTGATTCAGACCACAAAGCCCACCCCCTTACCCGGCACCCAGTTATGGAAAGATTTACAACAAAAAAATCGAATTATTAACAAAGATTTTCCTAAAGACTGGGAAGATTTTCGTTTCAGCAGAATGGTCTATCAGCCGCTAAAATTGTCCATAGAAGATATTTATATGGGATTTACATATTTGCGTAACGTTTATTATAGCATTTGGGAGACATTCAAGAGAACTTTCTCAACGGTCGGGGCAACTAAAAGCATTTCAGCGACCGTCATAGCTTACGCTTTCAATAAGTCTTATCGCAAAGCTTTCAGAAATTCTGATCATTATCGAAAATATCAATCTATCAATCTTGAAAATAAATTTAAGCCATAAATAATACTTTTATACCTCTAATTGTCGGTGTGACAGAGCACCGGATGAAGAAGATCGAAATTATATTAAAAAGGTTTGAGGATTTATTCAGTGATTATCCTGGCGGATGCGAGGCTTTTATATATGATTTCAAGAGTTTTTTTTGTTGATCCGCGGTGTTTTCCTATACGCCTTTACTTTTATGCAAAGGGATGAAACATCTGAACCGTTGATTGCAAAATCGGATCGGAACATCTGCCGATAATCCGGCATCTATCGGCAGTGAGCTTCAATTTAATCACTTTCAGACATATTTAACGCATACAATATTTCATTTCGGACTATCCCATAGCTTCGGGGAAGAATATCATCCAATGCTTTTTTAGCTTTCGTGCTTCCTATCCGTCCAAGCGCCCATGAAATCATGCCCAAGACCCTTTCATCGTCGTTATTTTGAAATGCCTTCAGAAGGTCAGGAATATACTCTTCGTCACGGCTGTTTCCCATTGCCCTTGCAACATTCATCTTCCATCGCCATATATCATTATCGGACATGTAGAACATGTGTGGCCATATCCTGGCATTGAAATAAGGTTTATCCATATGCAGCAATTTATCAAGCCTGAAATCATCAGCAATACCGGCTACTTTTTTGCTGGCCGGGAGATCTTTTTTCAGCCACGGAGCGTTCCGGGGACATACATTCTGGCAATGATCGCAGCCGTATATCCATAGTCCCATTGGTTCGCGGAGTTCGATCGGAGTTATTCCTTCTCCGTAATACGTGAGAAATGAGATGCATTTTGAAGGATCTATTTTGCGGGGGCCTTTCAGCGCTCCGGTTGGACAGGCAATAATGCATGAGTTTTTGCACCAATCGGGGCATCCGACCTCAAGTGTCGGCTCATCGGGCGCAAATTCCTTGTCCACAACAACGGCTACAGGCAGAACCCAAGAACCTTTGCGTACAATCTTGTTCGAATAAAAAAGGCAGTTCTTTCCGAAAGTTCCCATCCCGGCCCGCGCTGCCGCCAGCCTGTGCGGAAGGTTGAAAGGGACCTTCGAATCGATGCCGTTGTCTTTCAGATAAGAGCGGAATGCCTTGATTCTTTTTGATAATCCGTCCTTTGTTACACGGTCATCATCAAGATAGCAGCGGCCAAAATAATTTTCCATTGTTCGGGGAAAGGCTTCTTTAAAATAAACTTCCATTAAAACGATAATCGATTTTGCCTCCGGAAGGATGGCTTTCGGATCAGTACCTGCAATAAGATCAAGCCCGACCCTGAAAAACGGCTCATAATATTTTTGCCTTTCCTGTAAAAGTTCCTTCTGGGAGTCAAATGGCTCGGCGGAGGTGAATCCGATATCTCCGAAACCGCATTCATGAGCCTTTTTGATAATTTCGTTTTTATTTATCATGTTTGGTCCTCACCCGGTATTGCCGGAATAAATTAATGATAAAAACTCATTACTCCATTATTTCAATACCGTCAATTTTTACAATCTCATTATTAAAACGAAAATCCTGTCACTTCCATGAAAACGGGATTCCAGAAGTATTTAAAAAAACTGGATAGCGCTTGTGCTTCACAGAGTACCCTGCTTTTGTGGAAATGACGAAAAGGGGAATCAGGACTTTTAAGGGCCCGGCAATTTTATTTGGAGTAAAGCATCGCATATGCTAAGATGGCAGGAAAATATCGGAGATTTAAAAATGATTTTTATAAAACGGGTTATTACAAGAATAATTCCGGTTTTCATGCTTTTGACCCTGACCTGTTATGCCGCCGACAGCCTTACAGATCCGCGTGAGATTTTATTAAAACATTACGAAGCTGTCGGAGGTCTGGAAAAGCTCAAAAAAATCAAGTCGGGTTATATAGAGGGAAAAACGACTTTTGACGGGCTTGAAGGAAGATTCAGGACGTGGGAAGAGATACCTCTTAAATACCGCTTGGAAGAAGATTACACAGTCATAAAACAGGTATTCGGAGATGACGGTGAGGTAAGCTGGTCTGTGGATACGAACGGTAAAGTGCAGATCCACAGGGATGAGGAGACTATTAAAAGAAGAAAAGTGAAAGCGCTTCTTGAAGTTTATGATCACATGGAGCCCGATACAAAAAACTTCATTTTGACTTATCAGGGAGACAGGCAGGCGGGAAGAATTGACTGCCACCTGGTTAAAATGGCCAATATCATTAACGATGACTATATGCTCTTTTTCATAAACAAAGATAATTATTATGCTGCAAAGACAATATTGAAGCAGCCGGATGTCGAAATCCATACGCTTTATTCGGACTACCGCCGAATAGATGGAATTTTACTTCCGTTTCATGAGGAGACCGAGATTCTTCCCAGAGAGAAAAAAGAGACCGTCCAGCTTGAAAGATATGATTTTAACGTGAAAACCGACAGAGCTCTTTTTGAACCGCCTGCAAAAGATATAGAGGATTTTGAATTTGCAAATAATGAATACTCAAGCAGCATCTCTTTTACATTTATTGAGAACAACGTTTACCTTCCTGTGACTATAAACGGTGAGTCAAGGCTCTGGCTGCTCGATAACGGTGCGAGCATGTCAATAATAGATGCGGATTACGCAAATAAACTGGGGCTCACACCCGAAGGAGAAATAAAGGGATTCGGGATTGCGAGTGTTTTTGATTTCTCTTTTGTCACCCTGCCCGGATACCAGGTCGGGGATATACATTTTAACTCCCAGAAGATCTTCTCATACAAAGGGCTTTCGGACAGGTTATACGATTCAGGTGTCGTTGGAATAATGGGGCATGATTTTTTGTCGAGATTTGTTGTTAAAATCGACTATGCCTCCGGGATTTTATCATTTTATCATCCTGACCGTTTCGAATACAAGGGTGAGGGCAGGGTAGTAGACGCGCCTTTGAGGAATAAAATATTCAGCCTGCCGGCAATTGTTGATGGGAAATATGAGGGCCGGTGGACACTTGATATCGGTGCTTTTGATGTTTCTTTTCATTATCCGTATGCCAAAGAGAACGGTCTGCTGGAGAAAAAAGGAGTCGAAAGAATAAGCGCCGATCTGGGCGGACAGCACGGAGAGAGAACTGTCAGGTTCAGGACAATGGAACTTGGCGGGTATAAGGTTTTAAATCCGCTCATAAACATCCCCTTGATTATGGGGAAAGGTTCAAATGTAAGCAGGGAGATTATCGGGAATATCGGAAATACACTTCTTCGTCACTTTACCGTATATCTCGATTATAAAAGGCAGCGGGTAATAATAGAAAAAGGGAAAGATTTTGACCGCGGCTTTCCGGAAGATAAAAGCGGAATGCTTATCGGCATAACGGGAGACGGTCATCCTGAAATCGTATTTGTTGCACCCGGGACTCCGGCCGATAAGGCGGGTTTTGTAAACGGAGATATAATCCAGAAAATAAACGGTAAGGATGCCGGTTCTTTCGGCGGAATAATCGGGGTGAGGAACCTCTTTCTTGAAGGAGCAGGCAAAGAATACAATATAGAAGTGATAAGAGCCGGATCAAGACATGAACTTAAACTTATACTGGAAGATTTATTTAAGTGAAGTAATTTGATGCGTCAGGAGTTGCCCGTGTTATTTAACCTGACTCAATCGGTGGTGAGAATGACAGCTGGATGCGGGCATTTCCGGTAAATTATTTGCTTTCAAATATGGCTGCGCCGTTCCAGTCATCGGGAGGAGGGGAGATCCTGAATTTTTCAATTCTTTTCAGGTAGAGACCGGACGGTCCGTCGGATGGATTAAGTTCAAGCGTTTTATTGAACAGTTCCTCCGCTTTTTCCCAGTTTCTTTTTCTGTATTCAAGAAGTCCTTCATGAAACAGGCTCAGCGATTCGACCGCCTTTTCATCGGCATTTCCGGCATGACCCGCCACCTCAAATATGGTGACGAAATTCTCCTTTCCTTTTACTCTCACGATGTCGAGCTCTCTTAAAAGGAATTGACCGCCGAAGCCCGGTATCGCGGATTCGCCTGCGATGATGTTCGTGCCGTAAACCTTGTTCAGACCTTCGAGACGTGATGCCAGGTTGACTGCATCTCCAATGATAGTATAATCCATGAACTCGTTGCTGCCTAGATTCCCGATAGTTACAGTGCCGGTGTTGAGGCCGATTCCGAGATTCAGCCTGTCCATACCTTTTACGTCCGAATGCCTCAGATTATTCAATGCGGCGAGCATGTCGAGAGATGCTTTCGCAGCCCTGACCGGATGATCCGGAAAATAAACGGGAGCGCCGAAAAAGGCCATTATCGCATCGCCCATGAGCTTGTCGAGGGTTCCTCCGTGTTTAAAAATAACCGGGATCATGGCATCGAAATAAGAGTTCAGCAGGCGGCTTGTATCTTTTGCCCCGAGCTCCTCGGAAAGGGTTGTAAAACCTCTCAGATCCGAAAAGAGAATCGATACCTCCTGTGAATGGCCTTTAAGCGTTGCCTCAATATCCCCCTTTATCAGGTTTTCCACAACACCGGGTGAAACATAATGACCGAATAGTCCTGTGATAAAATCGGCTTTCTTTTTGTCAAAATGTTTCTGAACCATTATTCCCGCAACAAACTGAATTGTAATAATCCCGATGAAAGGGGAAATATCGATCCAGAGAAGTCGTTTCAAAAAGATGAGATGGGAAAAGAAAACAATCGAAGCTATGCTTATGCAAAAAAGGGCGGCTTCTCCGGCAAATCCTATTGCGGGAATATAAAAAACCAGGCCTGCCGTTCCTGTGATTAGCGTTAGAAGCAGCACCCTGTTTTCAGACATTTTTTTAATGAACTCACCGCTGAGTATTGTTTCCAGGGCATAGGCGTGACAGGCAATTCCGGGATCTTTGCCGCCTAAGATGTCTTTTACTACTGATCCGAACTTTTCCCCGTATTCGCCGGCAGGGTTGTAGAATCTTGTAAAAGGAGTGCTGAAAAAATCCTTATGGGTTGCAAGGCTGCTTCCGATAATAATGATTCTGCCTTTTACTTTGCCGGGAGAAAAACGGTTCATTACCGCATCAGCGTAAGATATCCGTTCAAATGAAGTATAGTCGCCCTTGTAGTTGATTAAGAGTTCCGGATAGGGAAGACGCAGTTTCTTTCCGTCTTTGGAACCCATTTCAAAAAAATCATTGTCTGAAAAATCGAAATTGAAATCTATGTTTAAAAATGACCTGGCAAGTTCCAGAGAGAAGGAAGGTGATAACCGGAGATTCCCGTCAGGAAGTGGTTTTGCGTCCAGAAAGCGGACTTTTCGCAGGATTTCATCCTCATCCAGAGGTACGTCTATGAACCCGTCGCCTATCATGCCGTCCGCAAATAACTGAAAAGGCATTATTTCGCCGGCAGGAGAAGCCGAAACCCTTGCGAGAACAACATTGTTGCAATCGCTGATCGCTTTGGCAAGAGAGATGTCGGCTTCGGGATCAAGATCGGGTGATGAAAGCACCATGTCAATGCCGATTATTTCGGCGCCGGCCTTTGTGAGATTACGGATGGCGCCGGCAAGCTGGTTTCTTGACCACGAATCCTTGCGCCTGTTGAGTTCGCTTGCGCTCTTTTCATCCATGAGGAGAAGAACTATTTTACCGGAGACCTTATCCCTGCCGCGCCATTTTATGTGAAGATCATAAAGATAATTATCGCTTCTTTTGAAAAGGCCGTAATTGTAAGCGACACACGCGCAGGATATTAAAACAGCCGTTAAAAGAATCGAAAATATTATCTGGATGCGGTTAAGCCGTTTAGCGGAAATCATCTGGTATTTTTTGCCAAAAATCTTGGTATGTTCCCCTCTATTCCTCCGATCGGGCTTGACACTATGACTATGACCCGGCACTGCTTCAATATGCGGCTTGAAGCGTCTTCGGATTTGATTTCATGCACGTCTGAAGCGCTGATCAGGAGGTTGGTGTTCATCAAACCCTGAGACTGCGTTACATCTTTTACGATGTAATTTTTCCTTTTTGCCCTTTTTTCAGGTTCTCCGGCGACAGCTTCACCTGTTGTGATCATGAACCCGGCTCTTTCGAGTATATGTTCCACCGATTCTCTTTTTGACATGAGTCCTTCCTTCGGTTCATCCGATACAACATATCGTGCCATGCCTCTTTGAATCAGTGCGGATTCATCGGTTGTTCCTGATTCATACACAATTTCGCCTGTTTCACTAAGTATTTTCGGGAAAACCGCCGGTTTAACGCGCCCTTCTTTCGGAAGATCTCTCGCATCAAGCACAAGCCACGGTTTATCTTCATCTTCCATGTCGGCTCCCAAGGAGGATTTCGGAAGGTTCATCCAATCGAGGGGTACTGTCTTCAACCTCGTTATCAGCATTGAAGTCAGCCCTTCAACTCCTGTCAGAGGCGCCAGCAATGTGACCTCATAATAAGGCTGTTTTACATCTTTTATGAATTCTTTTTTATGCACCTTGTACCTAACGAGAGCTTTCAACTCTATGATTACACGGTCTTTTCCGAGGGTCTCGAGTGTCCGCCGGTCATCTATGCGTATTCCGGCCGCAATCTTTAGGATATTACCCGAGGCGATAACTTGCGCTGCCCTTAGGGCGGATGTTTCAGAATCATTGTTCAGATGAAGATAGCCCCTTCCGACCCCGTAGATAAAACCCTTTTCCCAGTCAATCCGCCCGTTCGGGTATGTTTCAATAAAGGAAGAGAATCTTTCATCTTGGATGCTCGAGGAAAAAGCCGGAAGAAAAAGAACAAAAAGGATAATAGATGCAATAGTTTTCCATCTAAATGCCTTATATGATATTAAGTTTGAGTCAGGTTTCATGATCTTTTGCCTCCATGACTAACAGTAAAAATATATTCAGTAAGAAATATTATGCTGTAATGTTAGCATATTCTCAAGTGACACTTCAAATTTTTTAGTAATTTTGATATTATTTTCTGTGTTTTCCCACCCCTCAAGGGGGTACCGAAAAGAGAGGCAGGAAATAATCTCGTAAACTTACTTATTCCGTTTATCGGGGTTCAGCCAATTGGAACTATATCATTTATTTGGATTATAAATGTGAATTTTGATACAAATGCTGTGAGACTTTTTACACTTGAAAATATAGGTATATAAGTGTAAAAATATCAATATAGATTCATATCAGGATAAACCATAACTTAACGCATGCAATAAACTTTTATTTCGGTATAGCGTTTAAGGAAGATCCTATGTTCAATTTTGCCTGAAATGCTGCGAGTATATGTCCCGGCGCCAATTATCCGGATATAAGCTCTGTTTTAAACATGTCCACTGCAAAGCATTCATCCAGGATTGAAGCATCTTTATATGCTGCGGTCGGCATAAGGACGGAGAATGATGAGACGGTTACGGAATTTCTGCAGGGTGAAGGGTATACGGGTGTGGATATTTTATATGTCGGGGCGATTGGTATCAGTTGGGTCAACTCTGCGGTTGTGGTTCCAGAGAATTAGACGAAAGAATCCGTTTTTCAGGAGGCCTATACGCCGGTTGGGTCGGCGTATCCGCAATAGTATGACGATTAACCTGCAATGCGAACCTGTAAAAAGTTCGAGATCTCTTAACGATTTGAAGTGCTTGGTTAAACTTGACATACAAGACGATTAATGCGATGCATGCATCAAGTCGCAGAAAGCTAATTTTATTAATTTACTCATGAGAGGGAGATAGCAATGATGAACAGTAAAAAAGTCATATATGGATTTATTATAACAGGCCTTATGATTTTGATTGGTTGTGGCGGGATTGCCGAATTAACCAAGGCTGAACTGAAGCTCGGGACAAAAAATTATGACGAAGCTATACCGCTTTATAAAGAGTACCTTGCAAAGCAGCCCAATTCCGCTATCGGGCACAGCAAGCTCGGGTTTGCATATTTAAAGACAGGCCGCCTTGATGAAGCTATTGTTGAATTTCAAACGGCTTTAAAAAATGAACCAGGGGATCCATATTCAACATATTATCTTGGACTTGCCTGGCTGAACAAAGAGAATTATGAAAAAGCAATAGAGGTATGGAAGAGTTACAGAAACAGAGTCCAGCCCCTTATTGAAGGAGAAA
>RPRI01000159.1 GCA_003818505.1 Desulfobacteraceae bacterium
CGGCAACCAACTGGAGGGGGTCCTCCTTACCGACGATACCGCTTCGACCATATACTATCCCCACGTGGCCAGTAATAATATCTGGTGGACCGGCATTGTGGCCTATAACCCATCGGATTCTGCAGGGACTATGACAGTAACGCCCTATAGTCAGGGTACCCCGCTTTCCCCTACAACCGTTCCCATAGCGGGGAAGGGAAAATATATCGGCGTGGTTTCGGACCTCGGCCTTCCCTCTCAGACCGAGTGGTTCAAGATAGACTCCACGCAGCCCCTCACCGGCTTTGAGCTTTTTGGCACCATCGACGGCAAGCAGCTTGCGGCCTATTCAGGAAGCGGCGCAAAGACGGGCGTTTTTGCCAAGATCGAAAAATACGGCTGGACCGGAATTGCCTTTGTGAACACGGAAGCCGGCGCGGCGTCTGTCGCCTTGACCGCCTATAACGACAGTGGAACTGCGGTGGCTACCCAGGTGCTTCCTGTAAGCGGATATGCCAAGGTGGTTGATCTTGCGGAGACGATCTTCTCACAGGATATAAGCGGCGCCACCTACATTGCCTACTCATCAGACAGGAATGTTGTGGGTTTTCAGCTAAATGGCACCTCGGACAGCACGATGCTTGATGGACTTCCCGGGCTTGCCATAGGCAATTGATGCTCTAAAATCCGCTGTTATGGTGATCAGAAATCAGACGGTATTGTTTCTGTACCGGGTCTTCCCGGAAAGAGCAATACGCGAATACTTATTGGGAAAGGGTCGATTTTGAAACCATCCATATTTACCCTTTTTTTCCATAATTATTAACATCCAGACTTCTGAGAATTACAAACATAGTCTCTATCAATAGCCTCTTCTGTCTCGATAGGTTCGTGAAAGACTGAATGTATGCAGATTTGGAGGGTATCATGTCTTATCGTAAGATAATGTATATCGCCTTGTTATTAATTTTTCTGACAACGACTGGTTGTTCGCTCATACGCCACGTCGACAATAGTTCTCCTGAAGACGTCTTGAAACATAAAATCTCAAAAGATGATCTCTGGAATCAGAAAAAAGCCCTGGAACTAGAAAAAGATGCTTGTATGAAGCAGTTTAACGATCAGCAGGCACAGATTGTCCTGATGAATAAAGATATCTCTGAGCAGCATCTCAAAATTGATCAGGCAAACATCCGGATTACCGAATTGAACAGGACTATTGACGCGCTCAATCTTCAGATAAAGCAGTGGGAAGAAGAAAGAGAGAAAATCACCAAGGCCGTACCGGTCAAATCGGAGAAGGTGAAAGGGTCGCCGGCCAAAACAACCAGGGCTCCGAAGCAGCATGCACGAAAGGAACTATCAGCGGCGACGTCGGGGTCGGAAACCGGAGATATCAAAATTAAGGTCCTTGCGGGCGAAGGGAATATCGCTTCGGCCAGTGAGATGGCGAAACGGATAAGAAAGATGGGTTATAAGGTGAAACTGGTTGACCTGGCAGATCGGTCCGATTTCGCCGTGACTACGGTTTATTATAATGCCGATTACGATGCGACCGCCGAGGAGGTCGTGAAAAAACTGGGCGGCAGCGCCATAAGCATGCCGCTTTCCTGGAAGTCGTTTTTTGATCTCGTTATTGTTACGGGAAGGAAACCGTAAGTGAGGCCGGATTGTCAGACCGGCAAGGCAAACATCAGGGTAATTACCTTACTAACGGCGGGGGCGGGGCTGAAACGCAAATCAAGCAGAATATCTTTCAACGAAACGATTATAATTCATCTTAAGACGGAAACGGGAGCAGGTTGTCATTTTCATCAAACTTAAAGGGCTCCCAGGGAGAAACCCTCTCAATGCAAGTGGTTGATTTAATCTCAGGTTCAAGCGCCTTCGAAATCTGTAAATGTTCAAGGCTTTTTGTGCTTTTGATTCTTACTATCCTTGCATCTTCCATCGAATCGAGGCCAAGTGTTTTGGCGCAGGCATCGAGGCATTTGCGGTCTGTATTGAAATGGATCGGAACAGCCGCCTTTTCCGGTGAAATAGCTGCTATGGCGTTAGCGTATGTCTTCTCCATATCGAGACCGTTTACAAGGCGGGTTGTCGTTATATCGGCCAGGCCTATGCCGTTTCCATTTCCATCCGAACCGGGAGATAAATCTCTCACTAAAATCCGTTTAGCATGGGGAGAAACATGAAAATCTCCCACGATATCCCTGTGACGCCCTGTAACATTTGAATCCATTCCTATTCCGCTGATGTCTTTTCCGAAAAAATCGACAATCAGAAGATCTATAGAATCAAATGGAATGCTTCCCATCATTTTCCTGGCATCTTTAAGAAGTTCCTTTTCACGGGCAATAAGAGCAGAAGGCAAAACGCTCTCTATTTTTGAAAGATTTCCATACCCGTCCTCAAGGAGAGCAAGCCCGAACAGGAGCCTGATCTTTTTTGCGACGATATCTGCCGCCTCTTCAATAATTCCGAACCCATGCCTGACTGCAAAGTTGTGAAAAGCTGCGGCACCCTCAGCCTTTCCGAGCCCTATCGTCAGCATTTTGGAAAGCCCGCTTTCTATTTCCGCCCTGAATTTCGTATGAGGCTTTATCCTGTTAATCACCACAACATGATCGGCCATAAGAGCTCTTTTTGAAATATGGATATTCAACCCGCACGGCAGCTCACCGATACTTTCCGTTTCCATCTCAGGAAAAACCGGAACCCCTATTTCAGATCCGGTAATTCCAAGCTTCTCAAGCACTTTTTGCTGCCCTTCAGCCGTTGCCCCTCCATGACTTCCCATGGCAGGGATTATATAAGGCTTTAACCCGGCATTTTCAAAATATCTTACACAATGATAAACAACTGAATTTATCCTGTCTATTCCCCTGCTGCCGACAGCAATGGCAACGGTTTCTCCATGATTAAAATTGCGGGATAAAAGAGATGAAAATGAGGCGGTAACAGATTCCGGAATATCTTTTAACGGGGAACACGTGAGAGTCTGTCTTACAAATGCTAAAGAAGGATATTTTACGGGTATTGCTTGAGCCATAGGCTTTTCTGATAGTATGAAAACAATCCGGATGGGAAATAGATATAAAGTCCCCCGGCTGAGTGATAATATGATCAGTCAGGGGACTTTAAAAAATTATGTCTCTTCAACAGTAATTGCGCCGGGTTCACAAACCTCGATACAGCTTTCACAGCCGAGGCATTCTTCAGCATTTACAGGAACAGATTTTTCACCCTGTAATTCGAAAACTTCAACGGGGCAAACATCAACACACTCGCCGCATCCCTGGCATTTTTCTTCATCAACAGTCGGATTAAAAGCCATTTTTATTCTCTCCTTTCATTATAAAATTGAACAATGAGCATTTTACTCAGCCATTTTTTCTTATATCGGGCAAAGTCCTTATACCAATTGATAATTTGAGTCAAGCCTTCTTATTGTTTTTTTTTAAATGAAAAAAACAAGGTCATGATCATCAGATTTATTTAATGATATATCAATATTTTGTACGCGATAATTGAAGATTCTCCTCAGCAAGCTAACGATAATCTACGACCGTAAGGACTTTGTATCTGTTCGTATTTCGCTCGCTAACCTCGTATCAGGCTATAGGGAATACGCCCGCTATTGCGGTTCGGCAAGGCATATAAAAATGCCCTGATTTTTTTCATTTTTATTGTTAATCATTACATCCTGAAAATCCTGCTTCAGAATCTTATTTATAAAATTACCACGCGATTTATCAGTGATTCTTAATAGTTTCAAAGATATTCCAACTTCATGCTCTTTTACAGCCGGTAAATCATATATTTTTTCATCTATTGTAAAGCCGTCGTCTTTTAAAAGCCCTTCAACCTGTCCGATAAACATATTTCGCCATTTATTCATGATCTCTGTCCGGGCAGAAACCGGAACAGAAGCAAGATTAATAACCTCCTTTATATCACCGGCTTTTTCCATGACGAAATCAAATGCGTCTCTGCTGTCTGTAATAAAAAATCCCGGAATTTCCATGTCGTTTGACATGAGATATGTCCATGCTTCAATCCGCTCTTTTATCTTGTATTTCCCGTAATCATCAGACTGAAGGGATGTTCCGGCCTTTTTGCTGAAAAACACCTCATCTTCATGAGTCAGTCCTTCAAGGAGCTTTTTTTCCATCTCGTAAACGGAAATAAGATCCCTGTTTATTCCATACTGCACAAGGTCATAATCCTGCGCGAGACAGAGAAACAAGCGTGCGTTAAAAAGAATATCGGGTTTCTCTTTCGAATAATTATCATCGCGGATCTTCTTAATCTGCGAAGCGAGTTGTGTTGAGAATGTCTCATCGAAAAAAGGCACTCTCTCTCCTATCGCCTTCAAAAATGCCGTATCGCTCTTCTGATGAAGCTCACCCCACTCCTTATACTCTTTTATGAGGGCTTCGATCCTTGCTTCATCCCCTGAAACAGGAACCTTCAGTTCGACCACTCCTTCATCTGCAAGCTTTTGCATGTTTTCCGGAATATCATGCGCGCCCGGTTGATAAACCGTTATCTGCCCGAAAAAGGCGTACAAATCCCGTGCAACTGAATCATTGATAAATGTAAACGGAAAATAAACAGGTTTCATCACACCTCTCTGCAAGTTAATATATCGTATGCCGGAAGGAAAGGGCTTACGAGTTTCTTAGTGAACAACCACCCCTAAAAGGGTCGGGTTATTGTTACCAAAGTTTTTCTGTTCCGATATCTTGTCGTTATGCATCTGATATCGGACATATTTTCGAATCTGGTCTTTATCAAGGCCGATGGTACTCACGCAATAACCTTTGGCCCAGAAGTGTCGACCCCAATATCGCTTTTTGAGCCCATGATTGAAATCGAATACTTTATGGCGCTTTTACCCTTTAGAAATCCGACCGCCTCAGACACCGAATACTTTGGCGGAATCGATACTTCGGACACCACACAACATGGTATTTGCATTGCCATAAAGCATGTGCTAACTTTTTTAATCGGTTCACAGAATACCTCCTTTCGATTTTTAGGGTCACCACTATCCTAATTCTTAAGGAGGTATTCTTTTTATGTAAATCTCTATGTTACATGCATTGCATACCTTGGACCATCAGCATAGCTGAAGGTTTAAGGAATTAATTAATTAAATCATTTTCTCCTGTGTTGCAACTGTTGAAAAGGCTACTCAAATTATCGCCTCTTCCTGAACTTGACTAAGAAGCTGATTAATGCGATACGTCAGATAACAAAAAAACAATTTCTTATTATTTCATTTACTTTGACAGGGATTGAACAGATGAAATCCAAAAAACCGCAACCTTTGATCGCCATCACCTGCTCACGGGTGACTGGCGGCGCCTGGGGGCTTTACTCCCTTGGTCATTTCATGGACTATACATTTGCCGACTATAGCCTTGCGCTTCGTGACGCTGGCGCGGCACCACTGATCGTTCCAGCTGCCCAGGATGAGGAGAGTCTGAAGCGGATCTTAAGCGCGGTGCAGGGGCTGGTACTGAGTGGAGGGCCGGATGTTCACCCGCGATTCTACGGCGAGGAGCCGGCTGCCGGTCTTGGCGAGGTGGACGACACCCTCGACAGCATGGAGCTCACAGCCGCCCGCATTGCTTTCGAGACTGACATCCCGGTCTTGGGCATATGCCGGGGGATCCAGGTGCTCAATGTGGCACTCGGAGGCACACTCTACCAGGATATCTCATCCCAGGTGTCGGACTGCATATGTCACACCCCGAAAATCGACAAGGCTGTTCCAACTCACAAGGTGCGAGTTTCAGCCGGAAGCAGGCTGCGCAGCATCATGGGCCGGAGCGAAATATGGGTCAACGGCAAGCATCACCAGGCTGTTCGTAACCCAGCTCCCGGATTGATCATCACTGCCCGTGCAAACGACGGGGTTGCCGAGGCACTGGAACATCCGAAAAGGCGTTGGATGATAGGAGTGCAGTGGCATCCCGAGGGCACATGGCGTGAGGACTTATACTCAAAAAAATTGTTCAGAGCATTTGTCCGTGCAGCCTGCGATTAGGATTGGAATGCGTCATTAGCCTCAGACCTGTCCTGCTGTCGAACATATGGAGGTCCTCCGGCCTTATCCTGAGTTTTAGTTTATCCCCCTCACTTACTTTGAAGCTGCCCGGCAGGCGGATCGTGAGCTGGCTTTCTCCGTTAAGCGGGCCGTGCACCAGAGTGTCGGCCCCAAGAACCTCCACGAATTCGACAGGTATTTGAAAAGACTCCATTTCTCCCTGAGCAAGAGTGATGTGTTCCGGCCTCATGCCAACCATTACCGATTTATTTCTTGCATTCATTAGCCGACCTGCAAGCGGCAACCAGGATCCTCCAGGAATTTTTACCGCATCCTCTTCAGAGGAAAGTTCCATGGGTATGATGTTCATCGCAGGCGAGCCGATAAAACCGGCGACAAATAGCGTCGCGGGTCGTTCATAGACATCCATCGGGGTGCCCACATGATCGAATTTACCGGCGTTCATGACAATCAGGCGATCGGCCAGTGTCATGGCCTCAACTTGGTCATGAGTCACGTAAATGCTGGTTGTCCTCACTGACTGATGCAGTTTCTTGATCTCAAGGCGCATCTGTACTCTGAGTTTGGCATCGAGGTTCGAAAGTGGCTCATCAAAGAGAAAAGCGGCGGGATTCCTGACGATGGCCCGTCCCATGGCTACTCGCTGGCGCTGGCCGCCGGACAGCTGCCGAGGAGTCCGCTGCATCAGGCCGTCCAGTCCCAGGATGTCGGCGGCCTTCTTAACCCGCGCCTCAATCTCCGTCTTGGGCATCTTGCGATCCTTGAGCCCGTAGGCCATGTTGTTCCAAACTGTCATGTGGGGGTAAAGGGCATAGTTCTGAAAAACCATAGCAATATTTCGGTCCTTTGGTTCCACCTGATTCATGATTTTCCCGCCGATATAAATCTCCCCCTCTGTGGCTGTTTCAAGCCCTGCAATGATCCGGAGAAGCGTTGATTTGCCGCAGCCCGATGGCCCCAGGATGACGATGAACTCACTTTCTCTTATGTCGCAGTTGACCCCCTCGATGACGCAGACCTTTCCGAAATTTTTCCTGATGTTGACGATTCTTATATGTGCGCCGTTCATTAATTAAAATTCCTTTACTTATCCGAATCCACCAGCCCCTTTACAAACCAGCGCTGCATGAAAACAACTATCATCACTGGCGGAAGCATAGCCAGGATCGTGGCGGCCATGATGATTTGCCAGTCTGTTTGCGCGTCACCGGTGCCGATCATCTTTACGATGCCGATGACAATGGTGCTCATATCCTTGCTCGTGGTGATCAACAGGGGCCACAGGTACTGGTTCCATCCGTAGATGAACATGATCACGAAGAGAGCGGCGATATTGGTCCGGGATAGGGGAAGGACCGTATCCCAGAAGAAGCGAAGCGGTCCGGCCCCGTCGATCCGCGCCGCTTCAACCAGTTCGTCGGGAATGGTTAGAAAAAACTGGCGAAACAACAGCGTAGCCGTTGCTGAAGCAATGAGCGGAATGGTCAAGCCCATATAGGAATTGATCATTCCAAGGTCAGAAACCACCTTGTATGTGGGAATAATCCTCACCTCCACGGGCAGCATGAGCGTTACGAAGATCATCCAGAAGAAAAACATCCGGCCTGGGAACTGAAAAAAAACCACTGCGTAGGCTGATATCAGAGAGATGGCTATCTTGCCTAAACTTATGGCCAGAGCCATGATAAGGCTGTTTAACATCATTGTTGCTGCCGGCACCCCCATGACCCGCTCACCAGAGCCCGACCCCCAGGCCTGCAGGTAGTTGGAGATCATGTCAGGTCCGGGATAGAGCGGCATTTCCCCCCGCGCAATCGTGCCGGCGTCCCAGGTTGAGCCGATCAGGGCAAGATAAACGGGAAATGCCAGGACCGCCACGCCTATGATGAGAAAAAAATGGGCCTGCCAGTTATCGTGAAGCGCATAATCTTTCATTAGTAATGGACCTTCCTTTCAATATAACGGAATTGAATAGCCGTGAGGCCAATTACGATAATCATCAGAATCACCGACTGGGCCGAGGAGCCACCGAGGTCGAGAAAGAGCACCCCGTCGGAGTACACCTTGTAAATGAGTGTTTCCGTAGCCTTGCCTGGTCCCCCGCCAGTTAGGGCGTGAATCACTCCGAAGGTGTCGAAGAAGGAATAGACCATGTTAACCATGAGGAGAAAGAATGAAGTGGGAGAAATCAACGGGAAAATGACGGTCCAGAACTTCCTCGTCGAACTAGCCCCATCTATGGAGGCCGCTTCAAGCACTGATTTGGGAATGGACTGCAGAGCGGCCAGAAAAAAGAGAAAATTATAGCTCACCTGTTTCCAGGAGGCCACCAGGATGACGAGCAATAGCGCCTGGTTGCCGTTGAGCTTATAATCCCATGAGATACCTAACTCCCGCATGGCCCGTCCGAAATAACCGATGTTGGGGTGGAAGATAAAAAGCCAGAGTACCGCCGCTACTGCCGGTGCTACCGCGTAAGGCCAAATCAGCATTGTTTTGTAAGCGCCGGCTCCCCGGATATGCTTGTCGGCCAGAAAAGCGAGGAGTAAGGCGGACATCATCGCGATAGCGGTAACGGAAAAAGCAAATATGAAGGTTGTTTTTACTGAATTCAGATAGAGCGGATCAGATAAAATTGTGGTATAATTATCGAACCAGATGAATTCTGTCCGGAGGCCGAATGGGTCCTGACGCAACAAGGATTGCAAAATGGCCTGCACTGCTGGCCAGAAAAAAAAGACTATGGTAACGGCAAGTTGCGGCGCGAGCAGTAAATAGGGCAGCAGTTTGTTGTTAAAGATAACCCTGCGTTGCATCAATTCACCCTATACCTGTGAAGATCGGGGGGCTTTTCACAACAGCCCCCCGGTTTAATACTATAATACAATCACGGTACCAATCAGCGATTGGTTTTTTCAAAGTTGCGGAGAATCACATTACCCCTATCTACGGCATTATCCATTGCCTGCTTGGCGGTTTGAGTACCCTGCAGCGCTTTTTCCAGCTCTTCCTGGATTACCACACGGATTTCAGGCATGCTGCCAAGCCTAAGTCCCCGAGAGTTAACCGTGGGTTCTGTTCTGGTCATCTGGCGGTGGGGAATATCCGCTCCGGGATTCTTTTGGTAATATCCCTGAGCCTGGGTATACTCAAAACCACCAAATGTAACTGGGAGAAACCCTGTATCCATGTGCCACTTCGCCACAACTTCTGGCTTGCTTATGTACTTAAAGAATTCCGCCGCAGCGCGGTATTCCTCCGCAGTCCTTTTGGGCGCGGTCATGGCCCAGAAACTTGCCCCGCCAATGATCGAGTTTTTCGGGGCACCCTTTGCATCCTCATAGTAGGGCAGCATTGTAACACCCCAGGAAAATTTGGCCTCTTTCAGAATTCTTGCCCGCAGGCCTGAAGAAGCGTGGATTATAGCCGCCTCCCCCGACGGGAACAAGGCATCTCCTGCTGAATCACGACCCGCGTATTTAAAACTTCCTTCTTTCTGCATATCAATCAGGGTCTGTACATGGCGGACGTGCAGGGGGCTGTTGATGGTAAGTACCGCGTCCATTCCTTCCATACCGTTCGCTTTGCTCGCCAGTGGAACATCATGGATTGCGCTGAACTGTTCAAACTGCGTCCATGTCGGCCAGGCGCATGTAAATCCCACATTTGCCGCATTTGCGGCCCTGATCTTCTGAGCCGCGGCACGGAGTTCCCCCCAGGTGCGCGGCGGTTTCTCTGGGTCAAGACCGGCTTTTTTAAACGCATCCTTGTTATAGAACATCACGGCTGTTGAGCTGTTGAAAGGCATGGACATCATCCGTCCATCAAGAAGGCTATAGTAGCCCTTGATTGCCGGGACATAAATCTTTGGGTCGAAGGGAACACCCGTTTCGCGCATCAGCTCATGGACAGGCTTGATAGCTTCCCGGGCGGCCATCATTGTGGCGGTGCCCACCTCAAACATCTGTACTATGTGAGGCGCATTCCCTGCCCGGAAGGCGGCAATTGCGGCAACCATAGTATCGGGATAAGAACCCTTGAAGGTAGGGTTCACCTGGTACTTGTTCTGCGACGCGTTAAAATCAGCGACGATTTTTTCGAGTATCCCGCCGAGCGGCTGGGCAAGGCCGTGCCAAAACTGGACCTCCGTGCGCTGTGCAAGAGCCGGAGTGGCCTGAAGGGCTAAAAAGAGAGCAACCACCACAAAGACAAAACCTCTAAATCTTTTTACCATAGTTACCTCCTGTTTTTGATTTATTGTTGTCGCCTCAAATCTGCGATTTCAGTCCTTCCCCACGGAACCAAGCCAGCACGTTTTCTACTATGATTCCGTATATGTACTTTTCTATGAGAAATATGTCTCCAAGTCAATGTAATTTATAAAATCTCTCAGTCGATTCCTTTTCTGGCCAACGCCCCTGCTTCACTAAAGGCAATGCTTTTAAAAAGGGTCCTGCATTTTTCTATTTGTACTGCTCTTCCCTTCGGCCTCGGCTCAGGGAAACTACTGATAAGTTTTTGGATCTTGATAGCCGCATCCAGAGCTTCCCTGCCTTTGTCCGGCGTCGTTATCAGAACGCCCTGTTTGCCTCCTTCGACCCAGAGCGGTATTATAACGATCCCGTTGGAGGGGTCCTCAAAGTAGTTGTTTCCACTTCCCATTACCAGCTTGAAAGCGGCCCTGGAAAAATGATATGCGCTAGGGTCAGCATCCATGATTTTTACCGTTCCGGAACCCTCCTGGGCTTCCGTATCCACCTTCAAAACCAGAAGTCCGGTATCCGGCAGAATCCGGTCGGAGCCAATCGGCTGCCGATTTTCTACGAGGTAATATTGCCCACCACTAAGGGGAATTTTCACCACGAGAGTTTCTCCGCCCTTGGCCAGAGGAGCAAGGAAGGCGCATTTCGTCTCCCCTGGTCTAACGATTGCGGCCTGCTCAGCCTTGATCCACCCCAGACGGATCCTGGTGAACGAGGAGAGACCCTGCGGGGGTTCGTTTCTTTTGACGAAATGTTCGGACATAATGTCCCATGGACCCATATAGATTGCATGATTTTCCGGTGAAGGAAGATGGGAAGCGTCAGACTGACGCTCAAAATCGTACAGTCAAGGTACCAGTCGCTTTCTCCCCTGGACTCCGCCTAATGCGTGGAAGAAGTCGTGGGCAAACATGCCTAGGGTCGCGTTCTCAGCCCCCACGAAGACGCCGCCACGGAATTCCTTCCCCCCTGCTGATCGCAGCTTTACGAACGCAGGCTCAAATCTTACACCGGTC
>RPRI01000160.1 GCA_003818505.1 Desulfobacteraceae bacterium
AATCACAAGAAGGTTTGGGCTGACGCCCTCAAAGGCTTGTGATTTTTAACGCTTAAGTTCTTTAAAAATCTGTTTCCCAAAAATCTCAAATCCGTTCGCATATGACTTCCAACTGGTTCATTAGAATAGATGAGTTCGTTGAAAGTTGAAAATATACTTCCGGCTGTCATAACCTGCGCTTTTTGGCACCCGACCCCGAACCCTGCTTCCGGTTGCCAGTTGTCAGCCATGGCGGAATCCATGGCCCCCGATCCCTTAACCCTATTATAAAAACCAGTTGATGCCCACAATTACAAAGATTATCAGTATGGCAATCGCCAGATAATTCTGGAGATCTCCAGTTTGCACTTTTCTTGCCTTATCTCCGATCCATACGGTACCGTAAGCCGTATTATCAACCACTCCGTCTATGCCCCACCTGTCAAACCAGGCGAAAAAACCGGCAATGATCATCGTGAGCTTTAGGCCCGTTTTCCGGTATATTTCTCCCCAGGCCGAATCAAATGACTGGATATATTTTTCGTCAAACCTCATAAAACCTGCCGTAAGCTTCCGGTAGAACCAGTCAAAATCGAGATTGATCTTTGCTTCCGGCTGCAATCTCTTAAGAAGCAGGAAAAAACCCAGTCCTGTAAAAAGAAGAATCTGAACAGTTTCCGAAAGATGAGGGGCGGAATAAGGATGATATTCGGCTGCCGCCTCTTTGAAAGGCAGGAGATCATACAAAGCCTTCGGATAGACTCCGATGAAAAAACATAAAAACGAGGTCAGACCCATGGCCCAGAGCATATTGGCGGGAGGTTCTTTCGGTTTAAGACCGCAATCCTTTCCAAACCAGGCGAAATACGGAAGCTTCAGGCCAACCGAGAGGAAAGTTCCAACCGAGGCCAGAAGCAGCAGCACCATGAGTACAGGATGATGGGCCTCTCCCGCCCCGGCAACAATCATCGATTTGCTCACGAATCCGCTGAAGAGAGGAAAACCTGATATGGATATTCCTCCTACGACGTAGAAGATCAGTGAAAGGGGCATATATTTATAAAGGCCTCCCAGCTGATTCAGCTTGGATGTTCCGGTCATCATTAGAACGGAGCCGGCTCCCATGAAGAGCAGGGCCTTGTAGAGAATATGGGCGTAAGCATGAGCGCATGCTCCATTGACGGCCAGCTCTGTGCCGATGCCGACACCGGCCACCATGTATCCGACCTGGCTTATGATGTGGTAGGAGAGGATGCGCCTCATGTCATTTTCAATCGTGGCATAACAGACCCCGTAGACAGTCATGGCTGTGCCCATGATTGCCAGGACTTCAAAGCCGGGAAAGCCGCGGGCCAGCACGTAGACAGCCGTTTTGGTGGTAAAGGCGCACATGAAAACAGCGCCCGTGACCGTGGCTTCCGGATATGCATCAGGAAGCCACGCGTGAAGGGGAAATACCGCGGCATTCAAAGCGAACCCGGACAATATCAGGTATTCCGCAAACCCGGCTCCTTCCCTGGGAATAAGTTCAAAGGCCATGCTGCCTGTATTTTTATAGTGCAGAAAAATTCCGGCGAGAAGCAGAAGACCGCCGAATATATGCATCAGCAGATACCGGAATCCAGCTTTGAGGGACGCCGGTTCCCTACGGAACCAGATCAGAAAAGTCGAGGCCAGAGCCATCATTTCCCAGAAGATAAAAACCGTCAGGTAGTCTCCGGCAAAGACCACGCCCAGAGATCCGCCGACATAAAAAAAAGATGCCATATGCTGTTCGGCTTCACTTACATGGAGTCCGTACAGCACCCCTAAAAACGCCATCAGCGTGAAAACGTGCGCGAACACCATGCTCAGGCTGTCCACCCGGCCCATGATAATATTGAACCCCAGATAATTTATCTCTCCATAAACTCCCGTGTTCATTGAAAGAACACTGTAAAAGGCGAGAGCGGGCACTATCAGAAGATAAATCTGCCTGATCCTTCCCCGAAGAGCCGGGATAAGGAAAGCTCCCAATATAAAGAAAAGAGCCGGATGGATGAAATTATTCATAGTAATCCTCTTTTTTCATCAGCACCGTATGCGAAAGCCCCTTCATTAACCGGATCAGGAGGATGCAGCAGATAAGTCCGAAAAGAGACCAGAACCCGGGTATTTTATCTCCGAAGAAGTGGGCTTCATGGCGGGGCATAAAAACATCAAAGATTACCGTTGCCGCCATGAGCAGATAAAGCACCTGTTTCAGTGTCTTAATATTATTCCGCAAATAGTCTATGATATTAACCCAGTTCATCACAGTAAAACCGCCTTTACCATGTCCATTAAATAATCAGGATCCATGGCTGAAACAATGTTCATAAAATAGTCCGGATAAATGCCCATAAGTATGGAAAATATTGCAGTTAAAAATAAAGGTATAACCATGAAGGCCGGAGCTTCATGAAGCCCGTTTCCGTGGTGAGCGCCGGGGTCACCTTCCCCCGGCTTGAAAAATACCGCCCTTAAAATCACAGGGAAAAAATAGCCTGTGTTTAAGATCGTGCTGGTGAGCAGGACGATTAAAAATACGCTCTGGTGCGCCTGAAGCGCTCCTATGCCGATATACCATTTCGAAACAAAACCGCAGACCAGAGGCACCCCGATCATGCTTAAGGATGCTATGCTGAAGGCTGCTATCGTAAAAGGCATTTGCCTTGCTATTCCGCTCATTTCGCTTATCTTCTTTGTATGAAGAGAGACATAAATTGCGCCGGCGCACATAAAAAGCGTGATTTTGGAAAAGGCGTGGTTGGCAATGTGGACCAGGCCTCCGGTCACGCCGCTGGGGGTAAGGAGGGCTACGCCTAAAACAACATAAGAAAGCTGGCTTACTGTTGAGTATGCCAGCCGGGCCTTCAGGTCGTCTTTTGTGAGGGCGATTACGGAAGCCATAAGGATTGTAAAGGATGCCGCATATGCCGTAGGTATTCCCAGGTTGAGGGAGTGCAGCAGACCGACGCCGAAAACGGAAAGCATGACGCGGCTGATGCAGAAAACCCCTGCTTTTACAACTGCCACAGCATGGAGAAGGGCGCTGACAGGCGTGGGGGCCACCATTGCTGAAGGAAGCCAGTTATGAAAAGGCATGATTGCAGCCTTGGCAAACCCTGCTATATAAAGGATGTAGGTGATTGTAACGAGGGTCGGGTCGGCCGATTCCGGGAAAATCCCACGGGTTATTCCGGACGGAGCGAAATCGAGTGTCCCGGCAAGAACATATGTCAGGATAACGGCGGGGAGCAGAAAGGATTTGGCTGTTCCGGTAAGGTAGACCATATATTTCCTTGCGCCTTCATATGCCTCTTCATCCTGGTGGTGGGCTACCAGCGGATAAGTAAATATCGTGATAACCTCATAAAAGAGATAAAGGCTGAACAGGTTCCCGGAAAAGGCTACCCCGATTGCGCCAACTATAGCCACTGCAAAACAGAAATAATACCTGGTCTGGGCATGCTCTTTCAGCGCCCGCATGTAGCCTATGTTGTAAAATGTCACCAGGATCCAGAGAAAGGAGGCTATGGTTCCGAAAAGAAGCCCCAGCGCATCAACCCTGAATTTTAAGGAAATGCCCGGGAGAATAATAAAAGGAGTATATTCCAGGGCTTTACCTGCAAGCACAAGCGGCGTCATCGAAATAACTGTCAGGAAAGCGGCCACTGCGCCCGCAACGGAGCATGTCTCCCGCAGGTTCGGCTTTTTTTGCGTGAGCATTATCAGCAGTGACGCGAGAGCGGCTATTAAAACGGCTATAACCGGCCGCGCGGAGATTATGGTTTCTACTGTTTCCATTTGGGTTATGAAAGCTATCCTTTCAATTCACTGACGCTGTCGATCATTATCTTCTTAAATTTACGATAGACCGTGATGACGATACTGAGGGCGATTGCCGCCTCGGCAGCCGCAACACCCATGATAAACAATGCGAATAACTGTCCTGTCGCCGGGTTTTCGGTGAGAAACATGTTGAAGGCCATGAAATTGAGACTGGCCCCGTTTAAGATCAGTTCGGTCGCTATGAGCATGCCTATAAGGCTGCTATGCTGCAGTATCCCGAAAATTCCGATACAGAACAACAGAGCGCCCAGGATTAAATATGTTATAAGACTTTCCATCTTTTAATTCTTTCTCCGGACAAGACCTGCTATCATGATGGCTCCTATAATGGCTATGGCCAGAAGCAGGGAGATTGTTTCAAAAACCAGAAAATAGCGCGTCAGCAATTGCTGTCCCAGGGTCTTTATGGACCAGTCGCGTGATATGTCCGCATAAGGACCCCAGTCGGTGCTCAGGATCATCAGCGCCATAACAATGAAAGTAATCAGGCTGACAAAAAGCGCCGTGATTAATTTTACTTTCCTCCTTTTCGGCAACTCAAGCTCGAGAGGAGGGGAGAGCATTATGGCAAAGATATAAGTCATGCAGATAGCCCCGACATAAATGAGGAGCTGCATCATTGCCACGAACTGGCTTCCGAGAAAGAGGTATATCCCGGTTACGCCGAGCATGGCCAGAGCAAGACCGAGAATATTATGAACTATATTCCTGGGAACTACCGCCAGCAATGCCCCGGCAACCGTAATTATCGTCATGAGCCAGAAGATCCAGCGGGCCACCATCACCGGCTGTATTAAGTCGGAAATGGTGTTCATTGTCTTTCCTCCAACCGTTTCATAATGTCTATCACTCCATCCCAGCGTGAAAGGTAGGCAAGCTCGAATTCATGAGAGAATTTGATCGCTTTTTCAGGGCATATATCTACGCATAATCCGCAAAGACTGCACTTGGTAAAATCAATGTAATATTTTTGTCCGTATTTCAGTCCGCCGGCTTTTTCCTTTTCTCCCTGCACCTTGATTACATGAGAAGGGCAGGTGCGTACGCATAACCCGCAGGCCACACAGTGATGACTTTTAGTGTCGTCAAAGTAAATGGCCTCGATATGTCCCCGGAAGTTTTGCGTCATGGTCAGCTTCCGGCGGGGGTATTGAACGGTAACGATAGGCATGAAGATGCGCTTTAATGTTACCCCCATCCCCACCACGAGGCTTTTTGATCCTGTCAGGATCTCTTTAATTGCTTCTCCTAATCCGGACGTTGACTTCATATTCAAAGCACCTTGAGCAGAACAGCAGTAATCATAAGGTTAAGCATTGCAACCGGGATCATGAATTTCCAAGCGAAATTCATAAGCTGGTCGAAGCGAAGCCTGGGAAAGGTCCAGCGCACCCAGATGATTACAAAAATAAGAACGTAAACCTTGATTACGAACCATATCAGCCCCGGGAAAAAAGGCCCGTGCCATCCTCCGAAAAAAAGAACCGCGCCCATTGATGCGGCAATAAACATGTTTGTGTATTCCGCAAGGAAAAACAGGGCAAACCTCATCCCGGTGTATTCGGTATGGAATCCGGAAACCAGCTCTGATTCGGCCTCCACCAGGTCAAAGGGAGCCCGGTTTGTCTCGGCAGTCGTCGAAATAAAGAAGATAATAGCTGCAACAGGCTGATAAACGATAAACCAGACAGTAGATTGAGCGGCCGTAATTTCGCTCATTTTAAAGGAGTTGGTCATTATAATGATCGACATGGTTGAAAGCAGAAGAGGGATTTCATAGGCCACGTTCTGGGCTACCGCCCGAACAGCGCCGATAAGGGCGTATTTGTTGTTGGATGCCCAGCCTCCCATCAGTATTGATAAAACCGTAAGGCTAGAAAATGAGAATATGAGCAGGATGCCGACATTCATTTCACGCACCTGCATAATGGGGCTGAAGGGAATAACCACAAAACAGACAATGGCCGGAATAATTATAATTATCGGGGCCAGCCAGAAAAGAAATTTGTCCGCAAGCTTCGGAGTTATCATCTCCTTGCTCATCAGTTTAACGGCATCTACGAGAGTCTGGAGTATCCCGTGAGGACCTACTTCCATGGGACCGGGCCGGAGCTGTATGTGGCCGGCCACTTTTCGCTCCACCCATACGAGGAAGGCGGAATTGAGAGGGACAAAGACAAGGATTATCAGGATTCCTATTACTGCCGCTACCAGGTCACGGCCAAGAAACCCGTAAATCTCATTTATGAAGGGAAGCTGATTAATGTTCACCTGTCTATCTCCGGGACTACTACGTCTATACTGCCAAGGGTTGCTATGGTATCTGCTATGAAATTTCCAGGCAGAATCCTGGTTAATACAAACAAGTTTGAAAATGAAGGAGTGCGCACCTTTATCCTGTAAGGAATGCGCGTCCCGTCGCTGACTATATAGTATCCAACGGCGCCGCGGGCGCTCTCGAAGGCAAAATAACAATCTCCGGCAGGCGGATCTATAAAACGGGGAACCCGGGCGCGGATCGGACCCTGGGGGAGGCCGTCCAGCGCCTGCTCGATAATTTTCATGCTTTGTTCCATTTCCGCCATCCTGACCTGATACCGGGCCATGACATCACCTTCCTTCCGGACCGGAATCTCGAACTTAAATCCGGGATAGACGGAATACGGCTCATTTTTCCTGACATCGTAAGCAACTCCCGAACCCCTCAGGGACGGGCCCGTAACGCCGAATTCAAGGGCCGTCTCTTCCGGGATGATTCCAACTCCTCTGGTCCGTTTAATAAAAATAATATTTTCGGTGATCAGGTTGTGATAATCCTTGAAGCGGCCGCGAAGCCGGTCGATGAAACGCCGGGTTCCGTCGCAGAATTCCTGGTCTATGTCATTCCGGACACCACCGAACCGGTTGTAACAATAAGTGAGTCGTGATCCGGTTACTCTTTCAAGGATATCCAGAACATGTTCACGGTCATCCCATCCGTAAAGAAAAGGGGTGAATGCCCCGATATCCATGACAAAAGCCATTATCCCGAGCAGATGACTCGATATGCGGTTCAGCTCGGATGTAATGACGCGGATATATTCGGCTCTTTCAGGAACCTCTATCCCGCACATTTTCTCAACGGCCATGCAATAACCCTGATTATAGATAAGCCCGGAGAGATAATCGATGCGCGATGTATTTGGTAAAAACTGTTCCCAGATCCTGTTTTCCGCCATTTTTTCATGACCCCGGTGGGAATAGCCTACAATCGGATCGGCAGAGATCACAACTTCACCATCCAGTTTCAACAGGAGGTGAAGTACTCCATGCGTACTCGGGTGCTGGGGGCCGAGGTTGAGCTGATAGACCCTTTCATTAATGGATGTGTCGTCTATTGTTTTTATGTTCAGCATAGGATATCGTCAATTTCTTCGGTCAGCTTTGTTTTGCCGAATGTCTTCAATAACGGGAAATAATCGGCATTATCGGGATTGAGTATCCGCCTTAGGTCCGGATGTTCTGTAAAGCGGATGCCAAAGAAATCATATATTTCCCGCTCCAGCCAGCATGCCCCCGGATAAATCGAAGAGACTGAAACGGGCGAAGCCTCTTTCGATATAAGGATACGGGCAATTACCCGGCAAAAATCCTGATAATAGGTTGAATACAGATAGACCAGTTCAAAAGAATCAGGAAAATCGACCGCGGTTATGGTTTCAAGGTGAAAACGTCTCTCCTTCATCTCCCGGGCAATCCTTCTCATTCCCGCATCGCTCATACGCACTTCGAGGTGACAGCCTGTCCTGGCGTAATCGCCTGAAGTTATTCGTCCTTCCGGCAATGCCCTGGTGAAACTATTTTTTAGCTCTTCGAGCAGCTTTTTCTGCCCTTCGGTTGGCATCGATTGTCCCTTTTGTAATCTTTTTCTGTAATTGAAGTAATCCCTGGATAAGGCCTTCGGGACGCGGGGGACATCCGGGAACATAAATATCCACAGGAAGTATCTTGTCCGCCCCGTTTACTATGGCATACTGCCCTTCGTAGGCGAAAGGGCCGCCGGAAATAGCGCAGTTGCCCATTGCAATGACCCACTTGGGCCCGGGCATCTGTTCCCAGAGAGTTTTTATGGTAGGTACAAATTTATGGGATATTGTTCCTGCCACTATCATCACATCGGACTGCCGTGGTGTGGATCTGAAAATGATTCCGAAACGGTCAAGGTCAAAACGCGCCATGCCTGCGGCCATCATCTCTATGGAACAGCAGGCAATGCCGAACGTCATGGGCCAGAGAGAATTGACCCTTGCCAGGTTCAGCAGATCCTGCAGGACGGCAAATCCAAGGATAGCCGGGCTTCCCTTTGTTTCCAGGGAGCGTTCAGCATGGGGCACATATACCGGGGAACACTCTTTTACCGCCATATGAAAACTCCTTTTCGCCAGGCATAGACAACGGCAAGCGATATCAGAAAGAGGAAGAGAATTAATTCTATCAGCTCAGAAAAACCGGCTCCTCTCTGGTATATCAGGAGCACCGGGAAAAGGTAGAGCACATCAACATCAAAGGCTAAAAATATGAGGGCAAAAAGATAATAGGATGCTCCGAACTGCATCCATGCAGTCTTTATCGGCGCCATGCCGCTTTCATAGGTGTCTGTCCTTTTTTCCCCCATGAAACTTGGCCCGATCAGCGCATTGAAGGTGACCATTATCAGAGATAACGCAATAGATATGATAAAAAATATGAAGACAAAGAAAAAATCGTACAAACCTGATTCCAGCATGCGGGAAAACATTTGCTGAAGCTCCTTTGACGTTATAAAAAAAGATTCAACGCAACTTTCTGAATAACATTCATTTTTTTCTAACTTTTTCGTCCCGCCTTGTCAAGAAATAAAAGCGGAAAATACCAATAAAATTATCATGTTCTGTGTAAAAATTAAACGATATTCAATACTTGATAGAGGCTTTGTGCAGGTGCTTAAGAGAGTTTTTACAGGAGCCTTCCACCGTTGACGAATGGCGCGAATCATTCTTCATTCGATCACATACGCACCCATGCCCAAACGGAACAGATTTATGACATTTACTATACACAGCTGTTTTGGTTCAGGTATTGCCGGAGATGAGGGCTGAAGTCTTCTTACAGGGGGGCAGAGATAACATGAATTCTTATCAATTCGTAAACTATTTGAAATAACTGGTTTTAATGTTTGTCATGGACTCGTCAACCGGTAAAAATTTCCGGATCCGGCTTTCTATCCCGGATGTGGGAAAGTGTAATATTTACAAAATCATTAACGGGTACCCCGTATCTGACTTTGCCGCTTAAAGTTCTTACAGAAACAGTCCCGGATTCCTTCTCTTTTGCTCCGCATGTGATTATCAGGGGAACATAGTTTATCTGAGCGTCTCTTATTTTCTTTTTAAGGCTTTCAGTTCTGCCATCAATCTCTGTCCGGATACCTTCTTTTTCGAGAATGGCCTGAAGATCTTTTGCATATGCTGAAAGCTCGTCATTTATTGGAAGGAGTATCGCCTGTACAGGGGCCATCCAGACGGGGAATTTTCCGGCGTAATGCTCAATCAATATTCCGAAGAATCTTTCTATGGAGCCATATATAACCCTGTGTATCATTATCGGTCGGCGCTTTTCATTATCTTTATCTACATAAGTAAGATCAAATCTTTCGGGCAAAGCCATGTCGAGCTGTATCGTACCGCACTGCCATGTTCTTCCGAGGGCATCCTTGATATGTATGTCTATTTTGGGGCCGTAAAAAGCTCCGTCTCCTTCATTCGTTTTATAATCCATTCCATAAGCTTTAAGGGCCGACTTCAACCCATCCGTGGCGACATTCCACTGCTCATCCGTACCTATCGATTTTTTCGGGCGAGTTGAGAGCTCAAGATGGAACCCAAGCCCGAAAGTGCTGTAGATCCGCTCGACCAGTTTCAGCACCCCGAGTATTTCACTTTCAATCTGTTCCGGGGTCATGAAGATATGCGCATCATCCTGATGAAAGGCCCTTACCCTGAAGAGACCCGATAAAACCCCGCTTAATTCATGCCTGTGAACGAGTCCGATTTCAGCGGCTCTCAAAGGCAGATCCTTGTATGAATGGGGTTTCATGGCATAGAGAAGCATGCCTCCGGGACAGTTCATAGGTTTTATGGCGTATTCGGTCTCGTCCACAACTGATGTGTACATGTTTTCGCGGTAATTCTCCCAGTGTCCGCTTCTCTCCCACAGGCTGCGGTTTAACATGATAGGCGTTTTTGTCTCGACATAACCTGCAGCCCTGTGTTCAGCTTTCCAGTAGTCGATCAAGGCTCCCCATATATTCATTCCCTTAGGATGAAAGAAGGGCATTCCGGGGGCCTCGTCGTGAAAGCTGAATAGATCGAGGGCTACTCCTATCCTGCGATGGTTCCTCTTTATCGCCTCTTCTATGAAATGGAGATGATCATCGAGTTCCTTTTTTGAAAAAAAAGCAGTGCCATAAATCCGCTGCAACTGGGCTTTTGTCTGATCGGCTCTCCAGTATGCGCCTGAAACCTTCATAAGCTTTATGGCTTTTATGAAACCTGTATGCGGCAGATGAGGTCCCCGGCACAGATCTGTGAAATCGCCCTGTTCGTATAAAGAGATAGTACCGTCTTTTAAATCCGATATAAGCTCAAGCTTATAAGGCTCGTCTTTGTAAAAACAGAGCGCCTCGTCTTTTGAGACTTCTTTTCTTCTGAAAGGAATTTTTGCGCTTATGATACGCTTTATTTCGGCTTCGATCCTTTCAAAATCTTCTTTTGACAAAGGCTCCATGTCGATATCGTAATAGAAACCGTCTTCTACCACAGGCCCTATGGTCAGCTTCGCATCTTTATATATATGAAGGATTGCCTGTGCCATGACGTGCGCTGCGCTGTGGCGAAGTATTTCAAGCGCTTCCTTGTCATCCGTCTTAATGAGTCGCACTTTTGAATCAGCTGGAATAACAGTATCCAGATCGACAAGTTTTCCGTCAAGATCCATCGCCACGCAGTTTCTGGCAAGACCCTCAGAAATGCTTTTGGCTAAATCAAGGCCGGTTGGGGCTTGTTCAAAACTTTTTATATTGCCGTCAGGCAGAGTTATATTTATCATTCCTTGCTCACTGATATTTAAATAAAGGGATCAAGGATTCGAGGGTTCAAGGGATCGAGCGGAAAAACCTTATTTAAACACTTCGGAACCTTTTCTCCAAATTGTCTGATATTTAGGTGAAATGTCGGTTATGGTCAAGACAAATTTAACGGCTTCGTAAAAAGCAATTTTATGCCGATTTGCGGCAATCTATATTCGACGAACTCGTTGGAAGTCTGAATATGCTCTCTTAGCCCCGATAAACGGGATAAGTAAGTTTACGAAATTATTTCCATCCGGAAATAATTTCTAACTTACTAATGAGCTTTTTGGG
>RPRI01000161.1 GCA_003818505.1 Desulfobacteraceae bacterium
ACCACAAATACCTATTATGAAACATTTGAACATATGGATTTTGCCGTCTTTAATCGTTCACGCAAATGGCGACCGAATAAAATACTATCACTCTGTAATGTTATTTAAGACGTTAGCTATAATCCGCAAACCGCAGGAGAACACAGTCTGATGAAGACAATAAAGCTTTGTTTTTTTCTCATCATATACAACATTATAATATGCTCTGCTGCATCAGGAAATGTAGTGCTTACAGTCGGGGGTTCTGGACAATACGCCACCGTGCAAGATGCGATCCGGGATGCTGTGCCCCCTAATCAATATGAGATCAGGGTGGCGCAAGGGACATACACGGAGAACATTACAATCAATAATAATATAAATATTGGACTTCAAGGTGGATGGAACTCGGATTTTACATCCCGAAGCGATGTCCCCTCCTTGACCGTTATTGATGGAGGCGGACGTGGGAGTGTGTTTGATATTCAAGCTGGCTCAGGTAATAAAATCATATTTACGATTGAAGGTTTTACGATCCGAAATGGGAAAGCGGAACAGGCGTTCCACGGTGGTGGCATTAACGTTATAGCTTCCGATTCAGGTTCAATGATTACCCTGCTATTAATCCACAACATCATTTCGGGAAATACATCAAGCGATAGAGGCGGTGGGGCTTTAATTTATGCATCCCAATCCGCTTCTGTCAATGTGGGCGTGACAGACAATACTATTTCAGATAACACAACAAACAATGAGGGAGGTGGCCTCCGGATAGGGGCCGGTGGGGGCGGGTCAACTGTGGGAACTCTAACCGGGAATATTATCACAAGGAATTATGTTAAGGAAGATCTTGATGCCGGCGGAATCGGCACTTACGCTGATTCCGGAGGTAAAACCACTCTTTTTTTAAAAAATAATGTCATAACACAAAATGAGGCTGCTCACGGTGGCGGTCTTTTGGGTTATGCACAGGGGACGGATTCGCTAGTTGACATCACATTGATCAACAACATTATCGCAAACAATAGAGCTAGAATGCAGGGTGGGGCTATCAAAACCTGCAATGGAGTGACGCCGCCACCGCCCACTACTTTACCTGGGGGCTCGGTTTACTGGAAGCTCACCAACAATACCATAACAGGGAATACTGCGGGCATAGAAGGTGGTGTTGGAGGGATAACTCTCTACTCTGGATCGTCTGCTGGAGATGGGGGACTAAGTAGTCTTTCTTCAAGAAACGACATTATCTGGGGTAACACTGACCCTCATGGGAATATACAAATTTATGTCGGTGTAGCGCCCGGGAAATCGGGAGTTTCAACGGCAAGTATTTTATATTCGGATGTGGGAGCGACGCAGATCGATGGCGCTGGTATTTATACTTCGGAACATACGATAAACCAAGATCCGAAGTTTGTTGATCATGCAAATTTGGTTTTCTTCTTGCAAGATGATTCACCTGCAATAGATGCCGCTGATCCGAACCAAAATTATAATGACTGTGTTCGACCCCCGGGTAAAGGCACAATGCGAGGGGACATGGGAGCATATGGAGGGCCGAACAATTGCACCATTACCCAAACAGGCTTCAATGCGGCTCTTTACTTCCCCCACGTAGCCACAAGTTTACCTTGGCAAACGGAGATAGCCATCATAAATACCAGCGATCAAACAGTCACCGGCACCTTGAGGGGCTTAAGCAATGGAGGCCAGCTCGTAGATACCAAGGATATTACACTTTATGCCCATGGCCGGATGCAGATCATCGTTGCAGATGAGTTTACAAACCACACAAACATAGGCTATATCATCTTTGACACAAACTCCACTGCGGCCCAGGGCTATACGAAGTTTTACCAAGCAGGTACCTATAGAGCGGCAATTCCTGCGGTTAAAGAGGTGAACACCTCAGACATCTATATCTCACATATAGCCTCAAATGCTGACTGGTGGACCGGGATAAGCCTGGTGAACACAACCACAGCAACTAAACAACTGACCATTACCTTTAACAATGGACAGAGCGTACCCTACACATTCAATGCCAACGAACACAAGGCCTTCACGATCGAGAACCTGTTCAATAACCAACCTCAGCCGGACATTCAGTCAGCAGTGATCACCAATGCAAGCGGCATTATTGGTCTGGAGCTATTCGGCAGTATCGGAGGCGGAAACCAGCTGGATGGAATCCTCCTTACCGACGATACCGCATCGACCATATACTATCCCCACGTGGCCAGCAATGATACCTGGTGGACCGGCATTGTGGCATATAACCCATCAGAGTCGGCATGTACGATAACCGTCACGCCTTACACTGTCCAGGGTGCCCCGCTTTCTCCCACGATCCTTTCCATTTTGGGGAAGGGAAAATATATCGGCTTGGTTTCGGGACTCGGTCTTCCTGACGAGACGGCGTGGTTCAAGATAGACTCCACGCAGCCTCTCACCGGCTTTGAGCTTTTTGCCACCTATGATGGCAAGCAGCTTGCGGCCTATTCAGGAAGCGGCGCTAAGACAGGCGTTTTTGCCAAGATCGAGAAGAATGGCTGGACCGGCATTGCCTTTGTCAACATGGAAGCCAGCACGGCATCCGTTACCTTGACTGCCTATAACGACAATGGAAGTGCGGTGGCCACCCAGGTGCTACCTGTCGGCGTCTATGCCAAGGTGGTCAATCTCGCGGAAAATATTTTCTCGCAGGATATCAGAAGTGCCACCTACATTGCTTACTCATCGGACAGGAATGTTGTGGGTTTTCAACTCAACGGCACCTCAGACGGCATGATGCTTGATGGTCTTCCCGGGCTTGCTGGTACTATCACTCTCCTGCACGATGATTTTAACGGAAGTACTGTAACCGCAAGCAATTGGCACATTCCAACTTGGGTATCGCCGACCGATGGCACTTTCGTCGGTCAAACCCAATTTCGATGCAGCCAAAATGCTGCGCTCCCAGCCGTAAGTACTGGTAACGCGATCATCGCTCTTGACACTAATAATCCGACCGGATCAAGTTTTTATGGAACTGACTTGATATCCAATCAGTCTTTTGCGCTGGGACGAGGCATTACCGTTACGGTACGCGCTAAAATGGATGCTCCCATTCCAGTCGGTATCGTTGGTGGCATATTTTTGTATGCCCCGCCTGCTGGCACCAGCAATACACTCCATGATGAAATTGACTTTGAACTTTTGAGTAATGATCCGAATCATGTATTGACAAACATTTATGGTAATGAACCATTGGGGGCTGGACATCCAGCATCTTATGCTTTTGCCTCGGGTTCTGCCACTGATTATCACATATACCAAATCCAGTGGCTTCCTGGTCAGGTATCGTGGTATGTCGACGGTAATCTAGTCCGAACAGTCACGACCCAGTCACCCATACCCGCGGGTCCTATGTATCTTCACTTTAATGTATGGGTGCCGGGCAGCGATTTTGCTGCGGCATATGATCAAAACTTGCACTGGACAACTTCGCCGAGCGCTAACCAAACTTTTTCAATGAGCGTGGACTGGGTTACCGTC
Source organism: Desulfobacteraceae bacterium (assembly GCA_003818505.1). Taxonomy (GTDB): domain Bacteria; phylum Desulfobacterota; class Desulfobacteria; order Desulfobacterales; family RPRI01; genus RPRI01. Next base: position 3,517 of record RPRI01000161.1, read on the forward strand.
CAGTAGATATCAACTGCATCTACTTGAAGGCAATGGCCCAACGAAGCCCCATTCAGGCTTGTTCATGGCGTCTTATACAGCAAATATGGCGGTGTTTGGGTTTTTATACCGATCCACTTGGGAAAAAAGATGACGGCATGTTCACCATTACGAACGGTATTCCTTGGTTCCCAGTGATACCACCGGTCGTTGAATAGTAGGTGAAGTATTAAATAGGCAGGGCAGTAGGATTTTGGGAATAAAATAAGTTCTACCTGTCTATATTTAATCTTAAAGGGTGGGAAAATGATTGCTTACAGCGGATTATAGTAATTGCCATAAATATGTTCCGTATTCCGGCAATCACTATAGCGACCCGTAGAGAATTATTATCGAAATTCAATCGTGGATAAAATGTGTGTTATGGGTAAATCTGAATGCCTTTGTCCGTGATTTGAATGCTGCCCGCTTTGTAGAGACCGCCGATAGCCTTTTTAAACTCTTTCTTGCTCATCGAAAAAATACGCCTGATCTCATCGGGCGAGCTTTTGTCGTGACAGGGAATAAAGCCCCCCTTCTTTTTAAGGGTCTCCATAATTCCGGCGCCGGAACCGGTTACGGACTGATATCCGGGCCTTTTCAGGGTAAGATCAATTTTTCCGTCTTCACGTATTCTGCTGATGTATCCGGTTAATTTATCCCCGACAAAGACAGGTGTAAAGACTTCGCTCCTGTAAAGCAGACCTGAATACCGGTTGTTGACAACAGCCATGATGCCGATTTTCGTGATCCCGTAAATCAGAAGGTCGACTTTTTCCCCTTCGGACAGATCCTTCGGATTTTTATCGCAGTTATGGGTAATCCGGTTTGTGCCGTAAACCCGGCCGGTCAATTCATCCAGGCACACCTTGATAACATAGCTTTTACCCGTCTTCATCCTGTCCTGCTGCTGGCTTGACGGAACCAGGAGATCTTTTTCAAGACCCCAGTCGAGAAACGCGCCGAAAGAGGCGACATCCTTTACTTTAAGATAGGCAAATTCTCCCACCGCAGCTTTGGGCTCAAGGGTTGTTGCAACCGGCCGATCCTCAGAATCGGTATAAACAAAAACCCTCAGGATATCGCCCGGACGGGTATTCTTGGGCACGTATTTTAAGGGAAGCAAGACTTCATCAGGTTTTTTATTCAGGTAGAGCCCGAAATCAACCATCCTTTCAACCACCAATTCATTGTAACTGCCGATCTTCAACATACCGGAAAACCTCTCTATATCTTATCATTTAGACGATTGTGCCTCTGCCTGATATGCCCTGTAATTATTTTCAGTTAGATAAGTGTAGAGCACCCATCCTTACAAGTCAAGGCCGGCACAGTGATTTCCGGATTGACGTTCAGTAGCCTGACAAGAAAAGCGGTTGATGACTACGGAATTCACCGTCGCGTCATTAAATTGCTTACTCTTCTCCTACCCAGCAAGGGTCAGCCCATTCACCAGGTGAAATGTAATCTAAAGGAGATAGCCGGGGAACTGAATGATAATCCGGAGTTGAAAGCCGAAGGCACCGGTGAAAAGTTAGACGGCAAAGTTCAGGAAAAGATCTGTAAGATCTAGAAGGTTTTGGGGAAGTAGTGAGAGCGGTTTATCATGCGCCGGCGTGTCCTTATGCTCCCGGCTGCGGTTGCATGATACAGAACATCCGGGACTCCGAAAGGCACGAGTCTTCGGAGCAAATGAGTTCAAAAAACAACAGTTTGATGCAGTCTAAAATAAATTCCATATTTGTCGGACAATGTGACTTGCTTTTTAATTTATCATACTTAAGGTACTCTCTAATGGCTATCGAATTGAAGCTCCCCGCAATAATTCCGATGCGGCGGAACTGCGGAGATTAATGCGACCGCTGTTTCGGTTCAACTTTGTTCCAAACAGGTTATATATGAGGTATGGTAAATAAAATAAAGAAAGGGATCATATTCGCTAAAAAATCAATTGCTGGAATTTATCAGCCGATTTGTAAAGAGGCCGTTTGGCCTGAGGTTTTCAATTCCCTGCGAAGAATTCCGGAATCCGGATTATACTTAAATGTAATGAGTTTTAATATTCGGCGCGGGACGGCCAGAGACGGCAAAAATCACTGGATATTTCGTCGTAACCGGATATCCGAACTTCTGAATCATTTTCGCCCGGATGTTTTAGGCCTGCAGGAAGCGTTGGACTTTCAAATATCAGAAATCGGCACCATGCTTCCCGGATACAAGAGGATCGGCAGTGGAAGTTTGGGGGGCAGCAAAGGGTTGTTTAATGCTGTATTTTATGATGCGGAACGCTTCTTCCCCTCTGAGGAGGGTACCTTCTGGTTTTCAGATAAACCCGATATCCCCGGGTCAAAGGGGTGGGGGAACATCCTCCCGCGAACATGTACCTGGGCGCGCCTGATTGAAAAAGAATCAAAGCAGGCTTTTTATTTTTATAATGTTCATCTGGATCATATTTCCCGGCGTTCCCGAAAAAACAGCGTTATTTTAGTAACCAGGTTTATTCATATGCGATCTTCTCCGGACCCTTTTGTACTGACAGGCGATTTTAATGCCAGAGAAAAAAGTACGCCCATACAATATTTGAAAGGTAAAATTCCTTTAAGAATAAGAGCGAAAGGGAGTGTGTTAAACCCTGAACCATTAATGGATACCTTTCGGGTACGATATCCAAGCATACGGAATGTCACTACTTTCCACGGGTTTCGCAGTTATCTTTTCCGGTTTAAATTTGACTATATTTTTGTACCCTCTTATGTCAGGGTTATAGACGCGATAATTATTCAACCGCAATGGAAAAAATGTTATCCCTCTGACCATTTCCCGCTGTTAGCAAATATTGCTTTGTCCGCAGTCTCTGCTACGGAAAATGCTGGCGCTTTTTATTGAAAAAGATATGATCGATAAATAGTGTCCATCCGGAAACCAAGCTTGGGCACAGTTAAGTTTCCAATTCGGAAATAGGCAATTTTGGGCAAGCTCAAGGAAATTAAGGGATTGCGCTTAAGGCATACGCATAGTCTGTCGCACAAGAAATCCCGCGGATTGACACTTTAGATCGCTCAAAAGGGCCATTTCCGGATGGAAACTAAATAGGTGTGATATAAATAAACCGCCTTAGGGTTATCTTACAACCAATTGGAAAATAAATTCGCAAACCACTCCCTGACTCTTGGCAACAAAGGTCTGTTTTTCCACTCATCCCATTGAATCTGCATGGAATCCGCAAGGTCACTGACAAACATCTTCTCCATTTCAACGGCAAACTCGTGACTCAGGATAACCGCATTAACCTCATCATTGTTTAATAAGCTCAAGTAGTCCATGTTTGTTGAGCCGACTGTTGACCATACCTTGTCAACCACCGCTGTTTTAGCGTGCAGCAGGGAAGTGCGATGCTCATATAACTTCACTCCCGATTTCAAAAGCCCGGAATAATGATACCTCTGTGCATATAATGCCAGCTGAGAATCGGTGATCCCGGGGAGGATGATCTTTACGTCAACGCCGCGCCCGACGGCATCAGCAAGGGCTTTTAGTATCTGGTAGTCAGGAATAAAATAGGAATTCGTCATGTGTATCGAATGTTCTGCAAAAGTGATGGCCGATACATACATAATAAAAGGGATCCTGTTTGTTTCTCCCGGAGTGCTGCCTATAACTCGTACCAGGGCGTTACCTTCTTCTTTCAGATCAGGGAAATAGTTCCGTTTGGAAATTACCGGTCCTTTCTGCTTCTGCCAGGTGTCAAGAAAGAGCTTCTGGAATTCAGCCACGGCCGGGCCTTCAATCTGGATGTCTGTGTCACGCCAGTGAATCGGCGCTTTTTCGTTTTTTATCCGCTTGAAAGGAGTACTCGAATAAACCTTGCTGATGTTGATGCCCCCGATAAAGGCGATTTTGCCGTCGGCTATCAAAATCTTGCGGTGGTCCCGGTGTGTCAGTCCCCATTTACTCCCGGATTTCATTGGATTGACCGAATTGAATCCGATCACCTGAATTCCGCCGTCGCTCAGGCGCTGGAAAAAAGAAGCGGGAGTATTCATACTGCCCACGCTGTCATAAATGACATTTACCTGGACACCTTTCATCTGTTTTTGCAGCAACAGATCGGCAAATTTGCGGCCTGTTTCATCATCTTCAATGATATAGCTTTCAAGGTTGATATGGTCTTTTGCATTCTGTATTGCTTTGAACATTGCGGCATAGGCAGCCTGGCCATCGGCGAGCAGAATAACTTTGTTCCCCTTCATTATCGGGTTTTCGGTGACCGATTCTACCACGGCAGTGTGTCGTTCCAGAATGTCCGTCGGGGCCACCGATCTCTTCAGCCGTTCCATGATGGCTTTGCTCTGTTTTGGGGATAACAGCCCTTTGACTGAATCTATTTGGCGCGGTTTCTGTGAAGTCGGCGTCTCATCAATCATTTCAGAGACGTTCGGCAAGGTCGCACATCCATTACTGAGATTCAGGATGGATACGAACAGAAAGAACAAAAAGAAAGGCCTGCTGATTAGCATATTATATTTTTTTCATTTGATAAAAAATTGCTTTCTGACATCAAATATTTAATAAAGTTATATTTATATGTCAATTACATTATCCCATATAATTTTTAATCTGCTCTTACTTTTACCACCACTCATAACGCCAAAGAGGCCGGGAAAACAAGGTCATATATGACCACAGGGTAATATATGACCCTTTTTATATGGCTGTTAATGACAGCTCTGTAAATATTTTTTTAATTAAATATTTATAAATATCAGAATCATGGGTGACGTAATTCCGAGTATTGGAAGCCTGGCACAAAGATTGAACTGATAAAAAGTAGTGAATAAATAAATCGCCCGGAGAAAGTATTCCGGGAACTGCAAAATAAAAGTTACATCAAAGAAAGGAAAAAAGTCCATGAAAATGAAAGTGATATATCGTGTTCCTCTGATGTTAGTGATGGTAGCTATGGTTGCTCTGTTGACGAGTGTGCCTGTGAGCGCGACCGAGATGGATAACCGCATAGAATCATCCGCAAAGCAGTCTTATGTGTTCAAGACCTACCTGAAGGATGATGATATCAAAATCCAGTCCAAAGATGGCGCTGTCACCTTGACTGGGATCGTCTTAGAAGAATCCCGCAAAGGATTGGCCAGGGAGACCGTAGCGGGATTGCCCGGGGTCAAAAGCGTGGACAACAGGCTGGAGGTCAAAGGCGCACCTCCCACCCCAAACTCGGATGCGTGGGTCGGTGAGAAAGTGAAAGCCACTCTCTTGTTCCATCGGAATGTGAACGGCAGCGCAACCAGAGTTCAGGTCAACAATGGAATCGTCACCTTGAACGGAGAAGCATCAAGCAAGGCGCAAAAGCAGCTGACGACCGAATATGCCAGGGATGTCGATGGCGTCAAAACGGTAAAAAATGAGATGACAGTGTTAACTGCCGCCGCAATGAAGCCAGGCCAAACAACGATGGGTGAAAAGATGAATGACGTGAGCGAATCGATGGATGACGCATCCATCACCGGCCAGGTCAAGATGTCGTTATTGTTCCATCGCTCGACCAGTGCCCACAACACCAAAGTCGAGACGAAAGAAGGCGTGGTCACGTTATATGGCAAGGCTGAAAACGCTGCCGAAAAGGTCTTGGTCAGCAAACTCGTCAACGACGTAAACGGTGTGAAGCGCGTAAATAACCGGATGACCATCGCAGGCAAAATGAATTCGCCGGAATTTGCCAGAACATCTGCTGTCGAGCATGCTGAGGATCAGATTAACCAGCTTCAAGGCACGCTAAAGATCACCGGGGCCCAGAAAGAATTATGGAATAACCTTACCCAGGTGATGCGGGAAAATGCGAAAGACATGGATGTCCTTACCAGGGAAAGGGCAGAAAAGACTGAGACCATGGACAGTGTCGAGCGTATGAAATTCCACAGTCAAGTTACCAAAGCCCATTTAGATCAAATGGAGAAGCTCATTCCGCCTTTCGAGGCGTTCTATGCCAGTATGTCGGATGAACAGAAGAATATTACCGATTCAATATTCCGGACAGGGAGATATGGAAAGTCCGGGAGAAAATAAACTGTAATCTTATACAATTAAAGATTGACGCCAAACAGGCGATTGGAATTGATCCAAGAATGGAGTGACTTTATGAAAACACCAGGTACATGGAATTTCAGGCCCATATTCGGCAGGATAATGATGGTGATTGTTTTAACAGCAATGGTCTGCAGTATAGACGTGGCCCCGGCCTTCAGCAAAGATGACCATAGACGTACGGGAAGAGATGACAACGGACGTTACGAGAACAGAGGACGTGGTGACCACGACCGCTATGTGCATGGCAGACGTGTGTATCGGCGTCATGGCAACAGGAGACGAGTTTATGTTTCGCCGCCGGTCATCTACGCGCCGCTTCCACCGCCGATCATCTTTGCGCCGCCTCCTCCACCGGGCATCAGCATCTTCTTTCCGCCCATCTTTTTTCGTCCTTAAGGGGATTGCTTCGGGTCGGCTGCCCAGCGTTCAAGCTGAGTTGATCTGGGCGACTGTCGCAAGTAATGTCACTCATTATGAGTGAACAGACAGCGTGGGAACTATGTAACTCGACAAAATAACAAGTTCTTATCAAAAGAGGAGACGATGAAGAGAATCATTATGTTATTAATGTTTTTAATGATGATGTTTGTATCTATTGGAGGATGCTGGGTAGGATTTGATGTAGATGGCAGAGGGGAATAAGATGTTTCACCATGAAAAAAATATCGGGAGGACACCATTAAGGAATATATGCTGATAAACCGGCAGACGTTTGACGTGGCTTTGGCGGATATCGTGAACAGGTCGACGCCAATGCACGGGGAAAATACGGAACATTATTACAATCAAATAAGAAACTCACACAAGGAGCAATAGAGTATGACTGACTTAAAAACTGTTCGTACTGAATCGATCGTAGTTGGCGGTACCCGCTTTCGGCTCGTAGACCGAATGTGGTATGATGTTGGAAGACGAACCAGATGGCTGTTTATTCTGTTGATAGGCCTGCTGCTTGTCAGTCAGGATCGATACTGAGGCTCTGATCCTCCGTCCGGCCGTGAACGCGCCCCACGGTGTCGCACACTGGACGGTACGTGCGGCCAACAACAGCGGGAGCCTTGGCGAACTATCAGGCGAGGGAACCCCGCCGGCTGAGATCAAAATACCGATGAAGACCCGAAACCTCAATGAGATGGCCGTTGGCGGCGATATCACGATCACAATGGTGGTGAAGGACCGCAAGGACCAGAAGCTTGAATTGGCCACCGGTCCGGTAAAAGTTAATTTCATCCAGACCAGCCAGCGGCTGGCCCAAAAGCAGGATTTCAGGGTCCAGGAAAAATACGCCCTCATCCTCTTTGACTTCGACAGCGACGCCATCTCCGCCCGCAACCAGGAAATAGTCAATGCGATCGTCGCGCGCATAAGGGACTTATCCGAGGCGCCGGCTAATATCGTCGGTCACACAGACAACATCGGCAAGGAGGAATATAATATCAAACTCTCACAGCGCCGAGCACTGTCGGTCTACAAGCTGTTGTCAGTGGCATACAGGGAACCCCCCCAGCAACCATATCCGCTACAGCGGTGTCGGTCCCAATGACCCGTTGTTCGACAATATGACACCGGAAGCCCGGGCCTTAAACCGGACCGTGATCATTACCTTG
>RPRI01000162.1 GCA_003818505.1 Desulfobacteraceae bacterium
CAGAAAGAGATTGTTTCAATTTTTACCACAGATGGCAAACTCGGAGCAACTATTACCGTTAAAAGTGTCGGGAAAATGACGATGGACAGAGCCATGTTTCTTGGTGGGCCGCCGAGAATTATATACGAAATATTTTATGACGGTCCGTCGTTCGCATCTGTTACCGGATCGGTAAATAATCAGTATCTGAAAAGTATCCGTGTCGGATATCATCCGAATAAAATCAGGCTGGTATTGGATACAAACGGGCCAGATATTCCGAAATATTCACATCTGTCGAGGAAGCATGAACTGACTATTGTGCTTGAAGCAAAAGGTCAGGGAGAAACAAATAGTGCGGACTCCGGCGCAAAAGTTGTGAACAATAAAGAAACGAGTCCTGCTGTTTACAAGCCGGCTGTTTCTGAAGAAAAAAATGATTCTAATGAAACGAAATCTATTCCAGCAGGTTATGCGAAAGCAACTCCTCCTGAGGTTATGAATGTGTCAGGATTGAAAGAGGTGTTTACGCAGGAACCTCACGTGGCGCCGGAAAAAATGATTCAGCTTGATCCTGATGATGGAAGTGAAGAGAGGGCGCTGTTTTCAAAGGGAGTAGAAGAATTCAGAAATCAGCGCTGGCCTGAATCGGAAAAAAATCTGAAACATCTCATAAAAACTTACCCAAAGGGGCGATATTCTGAAAAAGCGTTTTTCTTACTGGCGAAATCGATAGAACAATTACATTCGGAAGCGCCTTCGGAAAATTTTTCAGTGATAAAAGGCCATTTTGAAGACGCCATTTACAAGTTTCCTTCGTCCGTATTTGCTCCTGACGCCCTGCTGTCCATTGGGAATCTTTGTCTGAAAGTCAAAAACTACGATGAGGCCATAGCATATTTCAGCCGCGTTATTGGAAATAAAACAGATGATGCTGCCAGTTTGAAGGCAATGGTTCAAAAGGGTAATCTGCTCTTTCAAAAGGGCAAATACCCGGAAGCGCTTTCCGTTTATGAGCTTGCCATTAATAATTATGGCAGTTCTTTTGCGGTAACGGAGGCAGAGATAGGCGTTGCGAAAGCACTTTTTGAGATGAACAGTTTTGAAAAATCGGTAAACCTGCTCACACGTCTGGCGCAGCAGCCTGAGAACATACGCCGCTATCCGGATATATCTCTCTATCTCGGGTATAATTGTTACCAGAAAGAAGATTATGGCGGAGCAAGGAAGAACCTGTTCAGGTATTATAATATATCTCCCGTCAGCGAAACAAGCCCTCTGGTGTTAAACAAGATCGGAGATTCATATCGAGCCGAGAAATTAATGAATGCGGCGATAAAAATATATCAATTGGTTATTACCCGATTCCCCCAGACGGAAGGAGCCCTTATCAGCCTTACACGTCTCGCGGAGGAGCAGGAAAGCGGAGAACTGAAAATAACGGGGATAATTCCGGCAACCTTTAATATTACAGGCACGGCGATTGCGTCACCCCACGAAATATATGAAGAAGTGGTTCGTGAATCGACCAGTAAAAAGAATAATAGTCCTATGGTTGAGTATGCATTGCTTAAACTCGCCATTATTCACAGACAAGGTAAAAATTATGGAAAAAGCCTGGATGTGTTGAAAGGTTTATTGGGTAAAAATCCCCCGTCAAAATTACTTCCGGATATCGTATATGCTTTAAGCGATACATTTGAGGCGGTTCTTGCGGATGAAAAAAAAGGAGAGTACGGCAGTATCCTTGACATATACCAGAAACATAAAGAGCTGATTCAACGGCTTGCGCCTCCGAGATTATTCATGGCTGTTGCCAAGACTTACCAGCGTATGGGCCTTGAGAATATGGCTTATGAATTATTTCTTAAAGCCGATGCGCTTTTCCCGGATGGTGAAAAACCAGAAGAGCTTCTCTTTTATCTGGGAAAATATTATCTTGAAAAAGGGCGGAATGAAGAAGGATTAAAAAAAATTAATTCCCTGTTAGTTCCTGATAAGTCCGGAGAATATTCTGCAAAAGCATACCATCTGATAGGCGGGGTTTTTAATAAAAATAAAGAATATGCCAGGGCAATTGAAATGTTTTCGCAGGCATTGAAAAGCCGTCCGCAAACGGAAGATAAGATTCATATACTGATTGATAAATCTCGGGCGCTGATGTCATCCGGTTTCAATGAGGAAGGTCTTGTTGCAGCGCGAAACGCGGAACAACTCCTTGCTGAGAATCCGGAACAGGATCAATCTCTTTATCCGGGGGTTGGGAACCTCTATCTTCATCTGGGCCATCCGGCAGGAGCGCTCTTAATGTTCAACAAGGCTCTGTCGTTAGAAAAAAATGAAAAAAACATTATTAAACTGAAGTTCTCAATAGGCAGTTGCTATGAGGCGATGGACAAGAAAAGCGATTATCTTTCTCTCTATAACCAGCTTGCCGGAGTTGATGATCCATTAACGAGCCTTGTCGCCAAAGAAAGACTGGAAGCTATAGATTTTGAGGAAACGCTAAGAAAATCAAGTTCCAGGAAAAACAGGAGATAGAAAGCGGTTATGCAGGGAAAACGAGTGTTGCTGGTGGAAAATGATAAAAACGATTTGGCTGCCATAACGGATCTTTTTATTCAGGCAGGTCATAGTTTGTGTGCAGTCGGTGACGCATATGCAGCCCTTGGTAAACTGTCGGAAGGTCAATACGACATGGTTGTTTCGGCACTCAATCTGCCTAAAATGACCGGAATTGAACTGCTTGTGAAAATAAAGGAATTCAGGACGGCGCTTCCTGTAATTCTCATTGCGTCCGGCATTTGCGTAAAGGAAGCGGTTGAAGCCATTAAAAAGGGGGCGGATGATTTTATTCTAAAGCCGCTGTTACCTGAAACCATAAAATCTATTACCTCCGGGTTCTACCGGGATTCACCGGCTGAGAATACCTCCGCGGAAAACGGAAAATACACAATCATTACAAAAAACAGTGAGATGAACCGCCTTTTGGATGATGCCGGAGAAATTGCGAACAGCCGGGCATCTGTATTTATACATGGAGAATCAGGTACGGGTAAAGAACTGTTTGCAAGACATATCCACCGGTGCAGTGATCGCAGGGATAAACCCTTTCTGGCCGTTAACTGTGCCGCCCTTCCGGAAACGCTGATGGAGAGCGAGCTGTTCGGTTATGAAAAAGGTGCTTTTACCGGGGCAAATGCCCGGAAAAAAGGGAAGTTTGAAGCGGCTGATAAAGGGACTATCCTGCTGGACGAGATAAGTGAGCTGGATTATCAGCTTCAATCAAAATTATTGAGAGTGCTGCAGGAAAAGGAAATCGACAGAGTCGGTGGAACGGTATCGATACCTATCGATGTACGGATTATAGCAACAACTAACAGGGATATCGAAAAACAAATAGAGGAAGAAAAGTTCAGGGAAGATCTGTATTACCGTTTAAACACAATTCCTGTCCATTTGCCTCCGTTGAGAGAGAGGAAGGATGATATACCCTTTCTGGTCGATTATTTTATTGAAAAATATAACATAATCGAAAGAAAAGTCGTCAAAGGTTTGACTGAAGATGCAATCCGCATCCTTATGGAAAAGCAGTGGAAAGGGAATATAAGGGAGCTGGAAAATATAATCGAAAGAGCTGTTCTGATGTGTAAAGGGAGTATAATCGACGAAGATGATCTTTTGTTGAACGGACGGCCAAGGCCGGTTTGCCCGGTCGGATATCCATTGATGCAAGAGGTTTCTTTAAGAGAAATTGAAAAAAAAGTCATTTATCAAACGCTTGACCGTACCAACGGCAACAGAACTCACGCGGCTGATATTCTGGGTATCAGCGTTCGAACTCTGCGGAATAAGCTTAATGAGTACAGAGAAAAAATGACAGTTTCTTAAAATATCATTTAGTTCGACTGAGACAGAATCTTTTTGCAAGATAGGCAAAGAAAGGCATGTAATTTGCACTGATTTATGTCCGGTAGAACTGAACAACAAGGAGGTATTTTATGCCGGATAGATTGTCATTACAGAATACGTCTTCTAAAGCCCTTGAGAGTGCAATCAGCATAACTCAGCAGCGGCATAACATTATATCCAGTAATATAAGCAATTTGGAAACACCAGGATATAAGCCAAAGGATATTGATTTTAAAACAGCCATGGCACAGGCTTTGGATTCCGAACCGAAAACAGGTTTGGCAAGGACGAATACGGGTCATATAGGCCGGGATAATGGGTCTGAGCCGGAAGTGGAACCATTTGAAGAAAATGGAGAATGGAACGGATTCAACTGGGTCAGTATCGATAAAGTAATGAATACGATGACTGAAAACAATCTTATCTACAGGGTGGCGACCGAAACATTATTGAGAAAAATTGCAATAATGAAAGAAGTCATCAGAGAAGGAGGTCGTTAGGATGAACTTTTTGGAATCGCTTAAAATAAGCGCTTCGGGTCTTTTTGCACAGAGAAAAAGAATGGATGTCATTGCGGAAAACCTTTCAAACATCGAGACTACCCGCACACAAAAGGGCGGCCCATACAGGAGAAAAATGATAGTGGTGAGCGCTGAACCGGTTGAGGAGTTCGGCGAGATACTAGGGTCACAACTCGAAGGAGTCCGGGTTGAAGCGGTAGTTGAGGACAAAACACCTTTTAAAATTGTCCATAACCCAGGCCATCCCGATGCCGACAAGGATGGGAATGTGCACAAACCCAATGTGGATCTTGTAGTGGAAATGACCAACATGACGATAGCCAGAAACACCTATGCCGCCAACCTGGCAGCTCTCAAATCTACACGGCAGATGGTTTTGAAGGCACTGGAAATAGGAAAGGCATAACTACTCAGGTATGTACAAAGGCACAGAGCACCAAAGGCACAAAGTCGAGAGATATGAAGAGAATGATCTGCTTAACTTACCATGAGACATCTACTAAAAAGGTATTTGGACAAGATTGTGTCCTGTATTCCGATCATATTTCTACAACTTTGTGCCTATGTGCCTTTGTCTCTTTGTGCCTGAATAGTTATCGAGGCATATACTGCTTCTATTCCGGGTTCCGGCTTCTGAATTCTGACTTTTAAGGAGTTATAATATGAATGAAATCAAGATTAATAATTTGTCACCGGCCCAGTTTCAAAAGGCCGAACGGATAAATTCAAATGATCCGACAGGTTTTGGAAATGTGATGAAAAGTGCAATCGATAATGTTAGCGGTATGGAAAAGGATGCTGATAAATCAATTCTGAATCTTCTTCAGGGAAAGGAAGAGATCCACACAACCATGATTGCGCTTCAAAAGGCCGATATGTCGATGCGTATGCTCCTGTCGGTCAGAAATAAGGTAATTGAAGCCTACAGAGAAATAATGCGAATGCAGTTTTAAACACCCGGTCTGAAGACACGGAAAAGAAGAGCGAATGAAATGAATGATTCTATAGTTCAATTTATAAATTTTATAAAATCGTTGCCGCCGTCAAAAAAAATAAGCATTGCCTTTTCTGTTTTAGTTCTTGTCGCAGCCTTCACAGGCATGTTTTTACTGGCGAATCAGGTGGAATACCGGGTTCTGTTCAACAATCTCTCTCCCCAGGATGCCTCCACGGTAATAGCGAAGTTAAAAGAAAAAAATGTTCAGTATAAAATTGAAGGAAACGGATCACTGGTTCTGGTCCCTGCGGAGCAGGTTTACGAGCTGCGCCTGCAACTTGTAGGAGAGGGATTTCCAAAGGACGGCCAGGTCGGTTTTGAAATATTTGACCGGACAGACTATAAAACCACTCAATTTGTTCAGGGGCTGAATTATCAGAGAGCCCTGCAGGGTGAACTGGCCAGAACCATCAGCAGCTTTAAGGAAATAAACAGCTCCAGGGTTTTTATTGTTCTTCCTAAAGAATCGCTTTTTGTCGAAGACGCCAAACCGGCTTCGGCCTCAATTCTGCTGGATCTGAAATCAAATCTGCCGCCGGAAAGACTTGCTGCGATCATTCATCTTGTAGCCAGCGCTGTTGAAGGACTCGATCCTGAACGTGTTACTGTTGTTGATACGAAAGGTCGTGTTATTTTTAAGGGAGGAAATAACGATGAAACGAACGCGATGTTGAACAATTCTCAGCTGGATTATAAATCGAAAGTTGAAAGTGAAACAGCCAGAAACGTCCAAAGCATGCTGGAGGGAATTATTGGCGCCGGCAATGCAATTGTGCGTGTAACAGCCGACATCGATTTCAACAAAGTCAACCTGAATGAAGAAGAATATGACCCTGCGACAACCAGTATAAGAAGTAAGAGAGATATTGAAGAATCAACACAGACCGGGAATACATCCGGGAATGCATCTCAGGAGGCATCTTCTACAACAATCAGTCAAAGAGCTGGAGTAGTTCCGTCAGAGTCGGTTTCTCAAAACGGAAAGCAGAAAAAGGATACCCTGACCAATTACGAGATCAATAAGGTTACAAGAATTGTATTCAAACCGGCAGGAACAGTTAAACGGCTGTCGGTTGCCGCCGTTATTGACGGAAGATATGAGGGGGAAAAGCTGAATGACGGTACAGTAAAAAGAAAATATATCCAGAGAACGGAGGAAGAATTAAAGAAGTTTGAAGAGATCGTTAAAAGCGCGATGGGCTACAGTGAAGACCGCGAAGACCTGATTTCAGTGACCTCAATACCTTTTTCTGAAAGTGTTTCTGCTGAAAGCCAGATGGGAACCGAGACAGATAGTTTTGATTTCATGGCCCTTTTAAAGGATTATAGAAAAACTATTATCAATCTGTTTTTACTGGTTGCCGTCTTTTTTGTTTTGGTAAAACCGTTGTTGAATGCCTTGAAAAATATGCCGAAGGATAATTTTGTCAGCTTTAAGGAACTTCCCGCAAACATGCAGCCGCAGCCGAGCATGCAGCTTTCCACGGGAGGCGCACAAAGCAAAAGAGAAAAAGTACTCGAAATGGGCAGAAGTAATCCGGAAAAAGCGGAACAGCTTATCAAAGGGTGGATCAGTGAGTAGAAAATGAACGCAAATATGAATGATACCAAAAAAATAACAGGACTCCAAAAATCGGCGATTCTCCTGATGGCTATGGGTGAAGAGTTTACGGCTTCATTCTTTAAAAAAATAGATGAAAATACCATCAAGAAGATCGGCAGGTATATGACGAAAATTTCCTTTGTTCCTCCGGATGTTCTGAATTCGGTTATGGATGAATTCGCAAAAAACTATGAAAATGACAGGTCAATTAATATGTCCGGCAAATCGTTTTTGAAGCAGGTGGTGGATAAATCTTCGGGTGAATCTTCGGTCAGGGAGGCTTTCAAATCTATAGAAAGGGAGAACGAAAACGCTCCTTTCAGTGAGCTTGCCTATCTTTCGGCTAAAAGTGCAATCGGTGTTTTTAAGAATGAGCATCCGCAAACCATTGCGCTGGTACTCTCAAATCTGCCGCAGGAGAAAGCCGCTGAAATACTGTCTCTATTCCCGGATGAAATAAAGACCGACATTGCATTCAGAATATTGCAGATAGGAGAAGTCCAAAATGATATCATAATGGATCTTGACGAGATAATCAAAAATGAAATCAATAGTATGGGAACAGCTTCAACAAAAAAGATAAACGGTGTCGATGCGCTGGCCGGGATTTTAAACGAAATGGACGGCAAAACCGAAAAAAGCATTATGGCGCATATAGAAAAGGAAGATGGCGACATGGCAGAAAGAATACGCCAGAAGATGTTCCTTTTTGAGGATCTGATAAAGGTCGACGATAAGGGTTTCAGGGAAATTTTGAAAAACATCAATAACGACGTAATTATAAAAGCATTAAAAACAGCCTCTGAAGATATGAAACAAAAAATATTTACAAATTTGTCGGAAAGGGCAGCCGAAATGCTTAAGGAGGATCTGGAAGTACTTGGCCCTGTCCGGCTGAAAGAGGTTGAAGAAAATCAACAACTTATTATCAAGGCTGCCAAGAAGTTGGAGTCTGATGGCCGTTTAGTTCTTTCAGGAAAAGGGAGAGAGGATATATTTGTCTGATAATACAATTTATATGCATGAGAAGAGTGACGGCTTGAAACAATACCAAATAAGGCCTTTTGATTCTTTTAACGCAGGGGGAAAAAAAGAAAGTATCAAGGTTTTTGATTTACCTCGGGAAGAAGTGAAAAAGGCTGTCTTTAATCGAGTCGACTTCAGAGGGAACTTCCTGAAAAATGAAGGACCGGATGATATTATGAAGAAAGCCCGTGAAACAGCCTCCATGCTGGAACGAGAAGCATACGAGAAAGGATTTGCGCAGGGGGAAAAAGACGGTCTGGAACTGGGCACGGCAAAGGCGCTTAAAGTTGTCGAGAACATGGAAAATCTTTTGGACGAAATAGGCCGTTTAAGAACCGACATCATTAAATGGCATGAAAAAGATATTATTCAACTCATTTGTGCTGTTGCAGAAAAAGTGGTTCACCATGAGGTTGAGCTGGACAAAACGGTAGTCAGTGAAACGATCATAAAGGCAATTCAGCTGGCAACAGAAAGAAAAGCAATTCTCCTGAGGGTAAATCCCGAAGAATTTGATTATATCGAACAGTTAAGGCCGGAATTATTCAAAAGGTTCAATGAATTAAATTCCTTAGAAGTCGTTTCCAGTCAGTCGGTAAAGAGAGGCGGGTGTTTTCTGGAAACTCGGTACGGAGATGTCGATGCGCGGGTTGAAACGCAAATGGAGATGATCAGGCAGTGCCTTGAAGAAGCATATAATGGAAATGGCGATGGGTGAGCGAAGCGTAAAGATCAATTGGAACAAATATACCGAGTCAGTGAAGGACTGCCGGTCACTGCGGCTACAGGGCAGAATTGTGAAGCTGGCTGGAATTGTCGCTGAAGCAAACGGACCCGGGCTCAGTGTCGGCAGCCTTTGTAAGATAGAAACCACACCAGGTAATGATATAAGCGCTGAGGTTGTGGGTTTCAAAGATCAGCGACTCTTCCTGATGCCTTTTGGAGAACTGAGAGGAGTAAAGCCGGGCAGCAGAGTTGTCGGAATCAGTAACCATCCGACTGTTCCTGTGGGAAACGCATATTTGGGTAGAGTGGTCGACGGACTTGGCTGTCCGATAGACGGCAAGGGTGTGATAAAGCCGGATGATGCGTATTCGACTTATGGGAATGTCCATAATCCTTTGAAAAGGGGTATAATCAGGGAAGTTATGGATGTGGGTATCAGGGCTATCAATACTCTTATAACCGTGGGGAAGGGGCAGAGAATAGCCGTTATGGCCGGTTCAGGTGTTGGGAAAAGCGTGTTGTTGGGAATGATGGCAAGAAATACGGCGGCGGATGTTTCGATAATAGCATTGATCGGCGAAAGAGGCAGGGAAGTCAGGTATTTTATCGAAAAAAATCTGGGTGATGCAGGGATGAAAAAATCGATTGTTGTCGCATCGACATCAGACGCACCAGCCCTGGAAAGAATAAGAGCTGCGTACCTTGCCACAGCGCTTGCAGAATATTTCAGGGATAAAGGGCTGGATGTTCTTCTTGTTATGGATTCAGTAACCAGAGTGGCCATGTCACTGAGAGAGGTTGGGCTGGCGGCCGGAGAACCTCCAACAGCAAAAGGATATACCCCAAGCGTTTTCAGTCAGTTGCCGAAGCTTCTTGAACGGGCCGGCAATATTGAGAAGAAAGGTAGTATCACCGGCATATATAACGTGCTGGTTGAGGGAGATGATATGAGTGAGCCCATAGCCGATACCGTTCGCTCCATTGTTGACGGACATATTGTGCTGTCAAGGTCTATTGCGCATCGGGGGCACTATCCTGCAATAGATGTAATGGCTAGTATCAGCAGAGTAATGAAAGATATAGTCGGACAGGAGCATCTTGACATAGCAAAAAAGCTGATCAAAACAATAGCCGCATACAGAGATGCCGAGGATTTGATCAATATCGGCGCCTATTCGGATGGCAGCGACCCTAACATCGATTATGCAAAAAGGATGATAGGGAAGATAAATACATTCCTTCAGCAGGATATTGATCAAAAGGAAGATTTTAATGAAAGCATTACCCGGCTGAAGTTGCTGTTTGAGGAGAATTGAAGTGAAGCGTTTTTCCTTCAGGCTTGAAAAAGTATTACGCTACAGGAAATATCTGGAAACAAAGGCCCAGATCAAATTAATGGATGCCATAAACGAGTATCATGAGAAAGAGACTTCAATTAAATTATTAGTTGCAAGACGCATGGAACTGGCTGACGAATGCAGCGGGGAAAAAAAGAAAGGAATGGATGTCGCCCGTTATCGGCTTTATTATCATTATTTTCATAAATTGAACGACGAGCAGGAAGCGGGTGGTATTGCCCTGAAAAAGACGGAAGAGAAAGTGCAAACGCAGAGAATGCTGCTGACAAAAGAATCAATTAAGAAAAAAACATTGGAGACTTTAAAGGATGTCCAGCATGGCCGGTATCAGGAAATATCAGGGAAAGAGGAACAAAAAATGATGGATGAGACAGCCATCATAGGAATAAAAAGGGTAAACTTATGAAGAAATCGACATATGCTTTTTTTGCGGCTTTGCTTGTTCTGAAGATAACATTAGTGTCCTTTTATCTTTTCCGGATGGAGCTTTATCCGGCATTCTGGAGCACAAACGCTGTAGCTGCGGAGAAGAAGACAGCAGCAGAAGCCGATACGGACCGTCCGGTAACCATTCAGGAAGATAAAAAGGTCGATGTTAAGTTGCTTTTACAAAAACAAGCCGAACTTAAAGCGCAGGAAGAGGATCTTAAAGCAATAAGAGCTGAGATCGACAGTAAAATTGAAAAACTGACGCAGCTCAGGGCAGAGATAAAAAATGATTTGGCCAGAAAAGAAACGATTGACGGACAGAAAATAAAACACCTGATAAAAGTCTATTCGGCAATGAAGCCCCAGAATGCAGCCGAAGTTATCGGAAAACTTGATAAGAATTTTGCTGTTGAGCTGCTTTCACAGATGAAAGGGGAAAACGTCGGGGCTATTCTTTCATTTCTGGATAAAGAAAAAGCTGCAAGAATTGTTGAGGGGCTTGCTGAATAGTGATGTATCCGTAAAAAGCAATTTTATGCCGCTTTGCGGCAATCTACATTCGACGAACTCGTTGGAAGTCTGAATATGCTCTCTTAGCCCCGATAAACGGGACTCTTTTTAGTACCCCCTTGAGGGGTGTAAGTAAGTTTACGAAATTATTCCCGTCC
>RPRI01000163.1 GCA_003818505.1 Desulfobacteraceae bacterium
CGGACAAAGGCATTCAGATTACCCCCTGACACCCATTTTATCCGCGATTGAATTTCGATAATACTTCCCTACGGGTTGCTATAGTGATTGCCGGAATAATGTTCCGACTATCATGGATCAAGTTTAATAATAACAACGTCCCCTATTTTGTCCCCTATAGGTAATCTGTCTCGTACGGCTCCCCGAAACGGATGAAGCTGGGCGATGGAAAATATTTGTTTCGTTATGAAGCTAATATTGGTGACCGTCCTCAGAGTATTCTAATCGCGATCGATGGGATCCAATTTGTAAATAATCTTTTTCAGCGGTTTCGCAAAATAATCTGTCCAAGGTGCCTTGAAATCAAGTGTGCTGGTTATATGCCTTAATATCTGCCTCTCGATTCCACTCACGTCACCGCAAGATGTCTTTGTCAATTGTCTGATATGTTCTGCTAAGAAGACACTATACCATTTGCCTTTAAATACTTTTCCATGTTCACCTTTTTGGTAGAACTCTTCAATAATACATGAAATTCGATCAAATCGAGCGGCAAAATCAAGCTCGGTAAGGCCCGAGTCGTCTTTCAATAATGATAGCATTTCTTCATAAGCGGTTTTGTTTACATCCCCCGTCAGTGGCTTATTACATAGAGAGTTTCGGGCATAGTTTAAAGGACAATTGCTCAGATTAGACATTTGTACGAACGCACAGATTTTGACCCAGTCCTTCCATCTATGAGCCACATCTTTTAACCAAACATTCGGATCTCCAAGAGAACGAGCCATTTCTTGCGGATCCATTGATGCTGCTACTGCGCATCCCTTATATAAATCGCCATGTTCAACGATATGATTTTCTACATCATAATAATAAGTATAGATAACGTGCTCTGAATTAATCTGTTTATTAAGTAGGTCATCAATGTCCTTGTCTAGAAAAAAAAGAATACCAGTTTTTTTTCCTTTAAACTCGTTGAGTAATGCAGAGGTTTCGCTCAGATACTTGAATAGACTGATTAATGCGATCTTGCCAGTGCCAAAAGAAGATATGGGTAAATGTTTTGGATTATAAGTCGCGAATGAGATACCTGTCTCTGATAATATAGTTGAACACAAGCTAGCGTAAAAGTAAGGATCATTTATATTGCCTTCGACAAAAATAAAAAGATGGGTTTTAGACATTTGTAAACTTCGCACAAAAGCAGCCAAATTAGAATGTCTAGGACGATTAGAGTAGGAACAACTTGTCATCATTAACACTCGCTGAAATTTCTGGTGAATGAGTGGCTATTAATATTTGTACTGATGGAGAAAGCTGGTGCATATCTCTAACTAGTTCGGATTGCCAATCGACATGCATGGAGATTTCAGGTTCATCTATCAAGATAGCCTTGTCCTTTGCAATGAGAGTGCTTAGAAAGATCATTAATAACTGCTTCTGGCCAGATGATAAAGTTCCCAAAGCGATTTCTCTGTTATCCCTTGTTTTCACTGTTATCTTTTTTTCATCAAAACCGAGTTTCAGTTTTTCACCATATAATTTTGTTATCATATCCGACAATTCGGTTTTAGGTATCATTGCCTCCTCAATAGATTCCTCTACGGAGTTGATATCTTTTATTATTTTCATCAAATATGGTTGACGATTTATTTGTGATTTAAAATCTTCAAAGGATTTTAGAATACCTTCTATTTTTTGTCTTTTAAAAAACATATTAACTCTCTCGAAGGTGCGCTCTAAGTCTAATTCTGATTGGGCTACTTTCTGATCAACTGAAGACCACATATCTTTCATGATGGATGCTAAACCTTGTTCCTGTATCTTTGCTTTAGTTTTTGACAAGTCATAGTTGTAATCTCTCCATAAATTAGTTATGCGTTGAGCAAAATTCTGCTCCAGTTCTTGTTCCGTTAATTGACGTTTTTCCCATGGATTTTCTTGTTCTAACCCGAGATAAAGTCTAGATGTCGGTAAATACTGATGATCCATTAAGTAATTTGCCTCTACTTCTGGACGGTATTGTTTCATTCCTTTTTTTGTTTTTTCAAACATAACTGATTGCCAATTAAGCTCTTCCGCTGGTGTCACTTGAGGAGAAGATAGTAAATTGGATATAGGTGCTGTGCCGCTGATCGGTTGTTCTGTTTTTTGGATGAAGGCTTTGTTCTCAATACTTCGTTCGAGAACAAAATTATCATAATATTGAATTATTACCTTTGCGCTTCGGAACGGAACATCGACTATATTGACAGTTGTGTTTGTAGCAGCAGCATTTAGAATTTTAAGCAGTGATGTTTTGCCAGAACCATTGGCTCCGAAAAAAATATTAACATCTGTATCGAGATCATATATAATATCTTTTTCAGACCCAGCAAGACCCGATATTTCTATCTTACTTACCCACATTCTATCAAGTAAACTCATGCTTTTGTCTCCATTGTCCTTTTATTAGGGGCGCATGGGAACGCCCATGCAATTACGCGTTTCTATTTTTTCCCCGCAGCAAATACAACGCTTCCTTTAGATAAAAACAACCTTCAGATAACTTTTTCACGGATACGAATACTTTCTCGTGCACCCTCGCATGACGAAATAGCAAGTTATGAGCTAAATAATACATATAATGCGTCAAAAAGAACGCATGAAAATTTTGATGGGATCGCTTGAAAAGCGGCTTTAAAAGACCATAATACTTCTGATTTGTCAATGATTTTGGCGAGAATTTTAGCGGGTTATACAAAAGCCAGTGTGAGATGCGCAAAGAACATCAACAATTGCTGCTCAAAGATTTGTATGAGTGCGCCGGATCAGTAAAAGAATAGTACAGGAAGATCTATAAGATAATAGCCTGATGGTTACTTATTCAAATACTCCCCAGGGGGGGCACTTAGGGGACGTTTTAAACATTTGAACTTTCGTTAATATCCTGCTGATAAAACAGCATTTTTATTGTTTAAATCGGCCGTTATAAACCTCCCACAACGAACCGCTACTACCGCTTAAATTACCGATTTCGGCTCAAGGCTGTTTTCGATAACCGGCAGCCTCTTCCCTGTCTTCACTGCGGACGAACTGACGGATAACTATGCTGCTGCTAGCCCGACTGTGCTTTCGTTTTCCGCATCGGCATATAACCACGCATGATTTCTATGTTCCCCTTGTATTTGTCCTTATCTTTGACAATCAATTCGAGCCTTTCAAGTTCCGCGAAGTCCCGCATGAGTGTTGTCGGGGAGAGCCTGACGTATTCCTTCGCCAGAATACCGGAGCTCATTACAAGATCATCGGGAGTATTCCATTTATCCACAGGGAATTGAAGAGCAAGTGTTCGCCGCCGTTTCACAATGGCGCGGGTCTTGCCTGTAGCCTTCTTGCTGTCGAGAACATCATAGATTAATTTATGCCATGACATTTCCAGAAGATTCATCTGAACAATATCGAAAACACCCTTTAGCCCGTCCCGGAATCCAAGAATGGCATACTTGATGAAACCGGACAGGTCCCTTGCCCGGACGCAAAGATCGAGCTGGCGGTAATATTCCTGCCGGGTATCGTTATAATGATTCGACAAGATGTGTGAAGCCATATCCGGCAAACCAGCCCGCAGGAGGATATAGAATTCGATCAGCCGGGCTGTCCGTCCGTTACCGTCTCCGAAGGGGTGAATCATGGCGATATACACATGAGCAACAATCGCCTGAGGAACCTGATCTGAAAACGACTGTTTTCCCTCTTCATAGCGGAATGACTCCTTCATCCATTCGCAGAATCGGGTCATCAAGATCGTTACCTGTTCCCCCGGCGGCGGTCTGTAAGTTCCCACAACAACGTTATGTCCGGACACCCTGAACTTGCCGGGTATTCCCTGAAAGTGATCCCCCAGGTTTCTGCCCACGAAATAATTGAACCGCTCAATCAGTTCGGGGGACAAAATAAAGGCTTTTTCTTCAGAAATTACCTCTGTACGGATCTGATTAAGGGCGTCAATTATATTCTTAACCTCGATTTGAAGATACTCCTTACTAGGTGGAAGATTTTCTCCTTCATCAATACGGGATACTTCTTCTTCGGACAGCGTATTTCCTTCAATAGCCGTTGTCGCTCTGGCTCCTTTCCGCAAAGAAACCGAAAGCAATTGTTTCCTGTATTCCGGTTTGATCGGGGCAGAAGATATGGCATGAACTATGGATTCGCTCTGTCCCAGCATGAAATTTGTTTCATCATCAAGATGCCAGTTTTTTTGGAATAGAATATGCTCAAAATTTTGCATAGATTATAACTCTATATGTTTTATGTATTACTTATATTATGCATATTCTATATAGTATTTGATTAATTATATGTCAAGTAAAAATCAGGTAATTTGAATGCTTTTTAAATTGCTTTCCATCGAATAATAAAAATCCATTCTTTTAAGCCGTTACCTTAGACAAGGCGCCTGGGGGAATGCACTACACAGTGAGGGAGGCATAAAGGGGACGTATTAAACATTTAAACTTAAAATTTAAAATCGTGCGTAACAATTTGTATTTTATTTGCATTTTAACCGGATTTTGTCAAAGGATATTTGTATAAAATCAGACAGATTACAAATCCCCTTCCTGCAACACTCTGCCAAAACCATTCTTCTCGAGGTACCAGTATGTAAAGTGCTTGGAAAGCCAGCTTGCGGCTTTCTCCTCGGCTAATGGTTTGTATTGAGAGGCATAAATAACTGGAATACCGAATTTGGCTTCCAGGGCATCGAGCGTTCCTGAAACGGCATTGGGATGAGCCATTGTATAGTCAGCGTCGTATGGCGACTTAATATCTTCGTAGCTGGCTTCAACCAGCAGGGCGCGCCACTTATATTTTGCCAGTTTTTTGCATAGACTGAAAAAACGCGGGCGTTCCTGCATCAATGTCGTGATCAGGTCAGATAGCGTTTTCCGTTCCAGGGCGATAAGATTTCCCATGCCTTCCACACTGTAATCACCGGCTTTTAGTTTCTGCCTTTTTTCTTCGGCGATCCAGTTGGGAAATCTGCTAAAATCAAATGGCAGCTTTTCGCGGGTATCTATCAGTACCACAGGCTTTGGAATCTGTCGGGTAATGCTGTGTCCGTCGCGTTTGACAATCAACCGGCCTGAAGGAGGATCTAAATAATAAGTTTCATGCATATTGCCTTGAGACCTTTGCATAATACCCCCTTTTGCCTGATTACTGCGTCAGGCTCAAATTTCATTCCTCGAAATACTCAAATGTATTCCTGTGGTTGCACGAAGTGAAGCGAAAGCGTTATATTATCACCTTTCTTGTACTTAGCCAAAATTGAGCATTCTTCAAAGGTCTCGCCTCCATATATATTTATGAAATACCAATCAGGAACAGAATTCTTCCATGAACTCTCTTGTAATCTTCCCGAGGCGTTTATCAAGAATGCCATAAACCTTATTTGCAATCGGGTCAGGAACACCGCCGTAGAACGCCTGGGCTATGCCTCCGGTAATACAGGCCAGCGTATCTGTGTCGCCGCCAAGAGAGACCGCCATTCTGATGGCATCTTCGAAACCGGTCGAGTCGATGAATGCACGGATTACCTGGGGGACGGTTTCCTGAGATGATTCATTAAACTTGTAGGACGGGCGGATCTCGTCTACATGTCTGCTCAGGTCATATTGAAACTCTGTCTCAATGAAATCCTTTATCTCCTCTTTGGACTTGCCCTTTCGGGCAAGAAATATAGCTGCGGCAGTCGCCTGGCCTCCCTTGATTCCTTCGGGATGATTGTGCGTGATTCCAGTGAATTCAGCTGCTTTCTGCAGGACGGTATCAAGATCGTCGTATGCATACCCGGCAGGACTGATGCGCATGGCCGCGCCATTTCCCCAGCTGTTATAGGGTTCAGGGTTCACGCTCTTTGCCCAGCGATGGAAGCCCCCGCCGTAGCCGCTGTCAGGATACAGGTGGTAGAATTTCTTCAGGTTATCGACATAGGGGGTGTCCGTAAGGATAGAGTATGCCAGGGCAACCGTAAGAACGGTGTCGTCCGTAAAGAAGCATCGGGCAGAAAACAACTCAAACTCTTTTATTTTTATGTTATTCCATTCGTACACCGAGCCAATGATGTCACCTGCAATTGCGCCTATCATGGTAATCTCCTTTCTAAAAGAAATATCACAAACTGCATTTATCGTGTCCTGTTCATCTTTCTCCGGGATAATGGCGACATATGGCCCGCTTTTTCCGCTTCCGTAATGCCGAAAAAGGCCATGTGTATCACTGTATTATCATGAATCAGGGCTGAACCTACAATCTTCTTGCCATCATAGCGGTAATCCTGGCCGTGGCCGACGGAGTCGTATCTCTTCTCCGTGCATGTCAGAATTTTGCTTATGAAGGATTTCGCCTTTTCAGGCGAGGACGCAGCTTTTCCTTTTCCCGGCTTTTCCAGGATGGCGTCCATGAGATAACTTCTTATCAGCTTCAGGTAAATGACGCTGAAAGCACCAGTATCTGAAACCATGTCAAGACCGACAACTTTGCCGTTCACCATTACAAGAAGCCCTTTTTGTTCCGCTACAGGAGAAAAATGTTCCAGCCAGTCATCGAGATCCTCTTTCCGGGTCTCATGGATATCCCTCATGGCTCCTGTTTTTGAACGTACACCGGCAGCTTCGGCCTGGTCACTTATGCCATCCCATACGGCACCCTGATCCGAGGCGAACGCCCCTGTATTTTGCAGTGAATGCAATACTGACACATTCTTTATATTCCTGAGAGTTGCAGACATCATGTATGCCGATTCCTCAAAATGACCGGATTGATAACTCCACCGTCCGTGCTCGGTGCAGCTTACCGGTATGACCGTTTCCGATTTTTCCTTAAGCAGGATGGTGGTATTGAGCACCCGGTTCTGCTTGGCACCGATCAGCTCCTCGCCGTCTATCAGAAGAACCGGCTTATCCGCCCGGTTTATGACTTTGAGCTCCGGAACATGGCCTCCCTCCGAAACCTCTGTAACCGTTAGGAGACTGTTCTCTATCGCCTCCTTCATGGTGAGATAAACCGGTCCAGAGCCGTTATTGCTCGACATGGGCATAACTGATACATGCTTGTGGGTCTGAATCTCTCCGAATTTTATTCCTTCCAGATGGTCTGTTATGATCGCTTCCATTTCTTCCCTCCTTTGACGGCTTCTTAAAAAGCCATTCTGCTTATCATTTGCATTGATATTATAAGCCTTTTGCTGATAAATAAAGACCCGAACGACAGACGTACGTCGCATTATTTTCATCAAAAACAGGATTCAAGGAGTCGGGGATTCGAGGGTTCAAGCGGACAAGAATTTTAGACAGGATTAACAGGATATACGGGATTGTTGGCCGCCTGCGGCTGGGAACGATGTATGAATTGAACAAGGGAAGAGTTTATATTTAGCGCCATTATTTAACAGTTAAAAACAAAAGGTCTCATTATCATTTAATTCAATGATTTTTTGACTGAAAATATTCTTGTAATTTTGTTTATGGAATGTATGAATTGGTATTATTGCATTTGGCGCAATAGCATCTGCGAATTCCTTCAGCGTATTAATATCGGCATGACCGCTTGTGTGAATATTATAAACTGCAAAATTTTTACTTTTAAGCCAATCAATAAACTGCTGAGTTGTTTTTTGCTCT
The DNA here is from genome assembly GCA_003818505.1 of Desulfobacteraceae bacterium. Taxonomy (GTDB): domain Bacteria; phylum Desulfobacterota; class Desulfobacteria; order Desulfobacterales; family RPRI01; genus RPRI01. Next base: position 7,647 of record RPRI01000163.1, read on the forward strand.
TTATAGCCTTCCCACATTGAATAAATCAGATTGCCTTTGTCGGTCTTGATTTTTCCCAAATCCTTTCTCATAGATGGACGGACAAGCAATACAAAATCCGATGGGTTTCGAGATATTTCTTCTTTGGTGATTTTATATTTGGAAAACTTAATCGCCATTTTCCCATATCCACGTTTGAATAAACCTGTTGTTAAGATATTTGGAAAAAGGACTTTCAGGTTGGGAAATCCCTTTAACGGCGAAGGAAGCCTGGCAAAATCTGACAGTGTATCAAGAACATTAGCAGTATAAACATCAACAACGAAGGTCTTTTGAGAAGTTAAGCATGCTCTGTAGATTGAAACCAGTCTGTCAATATTCTGGCTTGCAGTATATATGTAGTTGATAGATTCCGACTTTTTAAAGAGTCCGGCCAGTTCATCCTTAATGTCGCCTTCGGTCTTATGTTTTTCTTTTTTCTGACCAATTTTTGTCCCTTCTATAAGTAAACAATCAATATCCTTTGGAGCATTATGCAGGAACCATTTATAGGCTTTCGCTTTATGCCCATGAGATCTGAAATCGCCCGAATAGAAAATCCTTTTATCTTCCGCTTCAACCAGGAATGAATATGAATCAAATGCCGAGTGATCAGCCCAGTATGCAGTAATAGTGAACTTGCCTACAGTAAAAGACTTTTCCTTTTCAAAATATTTTGGATTCAGAATTTTATTGTTTTGACGAAGAAAGATGTTGTTAAGTTTTAATATCCGGTGAGTGGCTTCGCCGAGCCATATTGGAATTTTCTTACTAAGGTATTGCATCAATCCAAAATGGTCGGCATGCGGATGCGAAATTATGACTCCGTCAATTTCAGGCTTTTCAGAATAAGCGCTCTTAACATCGGGCAGGATTCCCTGTTTTATAAGTTCTTGAACTGATAAGGATTTGTATTGTGCAAAGTCAAAGCTATTCCCGGATTTATTTACCAGGGGCATTCCGAAATCAAGCAAAATCCGGCTTGTACCTGATTGAAGCTCAATGCAGGTTCCACCAATTTCGTTTGTGCCACGGTGGACGGTAAGTTTCATAACGTTTAGATTTTTAAAATTTCTTTTGTCTTTGAATTCATATTTAGAAACACAATCTTTTCAATTTCTGGTATGGCTGGTTTTTTTAAGTCTGCTGCTAATTTTTGAGTCTTGGATAATATTCCTTTTTTTATTTTAAACGGATCTTTATTTACTAATAGTATGTAAAGATAAAAAGATGTTTCATGCGTGAGGTCAGGAATATTTCCAAAGAGTTTATATTTATTAATTCTTTTAATCTGATTAGGGGTTGAAAGTTCTGAAAGATATGTCAACAACTGGATTAGAGCATAAAACGGATTTTGGTCTCCACCAACTTTGATTTCTCCCAAAATGGGCAACTTCTTTGTAGGATTCCATCCAATAAAATCAACTCCTCCCGTTCCGGATGACTTTCCTGATTTTCCTGTTACGAATTCAGAATTTGTTGTACGATACGGACTGACTTCTCTTTCAATATAACAAAAATCGTAGTTGTGATCATCTTCAACTTTAACGTGAATCAATCCATCTTCCTTTTGTTTTTCATTAAATACTGAAATTACGTCTTGTGTGCTTGAAATAGCTTTATCATTAATAGACAAACTTCGCCTGTGAGAGAGATCATCAGGGAGAAAAGACTCTTCACTGTTTTCATATTTTTCAGCGAAATGTTTTTTACTTTCATTATACCAGGAGATTAACTTCGTAAAATTCTCTTTTCTGGTAATATCTTCAACAATTTGCAATTGCGTTATTGTAGAAAGCCTTAATTCCGATAAGGATTTATAAAAATATCGAAGTTCAGTAATTGGGATTATTTTCCTGCTAACAGTAGATTTGCCAGAATTTTTCTTATGTCCAAGTTTCTCATCCATCTTATACCTCCTTAAGGAAATATTTCAGGTTTAGACTATATCCAAAGATTGTCTGCTTCCTCTTTTATAAGCAAAATGCCGGTTGAAAGGCCCTAAGTAGCTCCGTCAAAAAAAACGAACTTTTCCAACTTCAACACATTTTTCGACTGACATTTCTTTCTCTATCATTTATATGCCCTTTTTGCAAAGAGTGCATTTTGAATCGGTAGAAGGGCCGTATTTCTGTTATTGAATAGTTTGTCTCCCTTAATTATTCTTTTATACTTGCGCAAAACCGATGGACTGAGAGCTGGTGCCCACATCAGCCGTAGCCTTGTTGGCGGATTTTATCTGCTTTTTTAGCGTCTCCACGCTCTTAATCATATCTTTATCATTTATCTGCCGACCTTCGCGAATGGCAAAAGAGAGGGCGGAGGCGAATATTTCTTGAACATAAGCCATTGAGAAGCCGGTGGAAAGTTTGGCAACATGTTCAAGGACTGAATCTTCAAAATAGCCTGCGGCCTTCTTTTTTAGAAGGCGCAGACGGGATTCGGCGTCCGGCAGCGGGAAATGCCAAACCCTGTCAAAGCGGCTGGGCCTGAGCAGCAAGGCTGGGTCTATTTTTTCCGGATAATTTGTGGTGGCTATTACCAGCACTCCTTTCATGGTGCTAAGGCCGTCCATCAGGTTGAGCACCATGGATATATGTTCCTTATTGGATAATTTTTCAAGCTCTTCTATAAGTAATATGGACGGCGCTTGTGTGGCAGCGCGGTTAAACGCCCAATTTATGCTTATTGCAGTCCGCTCAGGGCTTGAGGATGGGATAATCAAGTACGCTGGCAAGTGCATTGTGGAAATAATGGTCTTTGCTGTTAAGGTTTTGCCACAGCCTGCAGGGCCTGAAAAAATAAACCCCCGCTTATAGGGAATCCCGAAACGCCTGTATTCCTTCCGAGACTTAAAAAAGGTTTCTATCCCGGCTTTAAGATCCTCCAGCATGGCCGGGGCAAGTATGATATTGTCCCAGGAAGTATCCGATAGGGATATCTCCGTACCTTCTTCGGTAATTATGCTTGCGTTCGCCTTGGAACACTCACGTTTTTGATCGTATTCCAGAATATCCACATAAAGCCTTTTTACTGCCTCAAAGCTTTTCGCAGCAATCAGAAAATAATGGTCTATGTATTCCTTCTCAGAGGAAATTGATATTATGTTCACCTTTTCGTCTTTCCATATAAGCTCATAGTAACCAAGCCAACTCCATTTTTTTACTTCAAAATTCGGGGTGTCTTTGTATTCCGGATAAGATCTATCGTGGGATATCACGCGTATGATGTCGGAACTCTTTACCGATTCCGGGTGCTCATCCAGAAAATCGGGGAACATCTTAAACAATAGCCTATTGTTTCTATAGATTTGCCAGCCTTCCGCGCTGGGATACCGTTTTTTGAAAATTTCTATCTGTTCTGTGATGAAAGCATTGTAATCCATACAACCTCCAAAATGTTATTTGCACAACCACCCTCCGTGGTTTTCTGGTGCATACTCCGGACCCCGACTCTACCGTTTTAGTTAAGACATAATAGGGAAGTTACAGTTCGTGCTGGACGTGAATGGCCG
>RPRI01000164.1 GCA_003818505.1 Desulfobacteraceae bacterium
CAACCGGCTTGTGCCGGATATGCTCGATCTCAAGAAGATCGATTATCCCCTCCTCTATAAACTTTCTGTGTTCAATTTCCTCTTTTGCCGTTTTCCCCATATAGAGCGAACCGCTCATTATGCCGGACTTATAATGAATATGGCGGCCAAGACGAATATTGTCCAGAACCGTCATTCCGCCGAAAACCTCCACTTTCTGGAAGGTTCTTGCAATTCCCAGCTTCGCCCTGTTATGCGGACTCATGCCGTTGATTTTTTCGCCCTTATAATAAATATTTCCTTTCTGAGGATGGTAAAGACCACTGATACAGTTCATCATAACTGTCTTGCCAGCACCGTTTGGCCCAATAACCGAATGTATCTCACCCTTTTTGATTTTAGTGCTTACGCCGTTCAGCGCGCATACCTTGCCGAAAAACATTTGAATTTTATCAAGTTCTAGAAGGACTTCACCCGGATTGATATCTTTTGATACGTTCAATACTCAAGACCTCCTTTTTTTCCTGCCCTGCCCTCAAAAATTGAGTTGCAATCGTAATAAGGATTTTAAGTTTTGATATTGTCAAATCAGCAATTTTTCCTGAAATACAACCGTATTATAAACATTACACAATAAACTGAATATGATTCAGATAGATGGCTGTATATAAGCTACGCTTTCTTGTTGTCAAGAAATTAATCAGTTTTTATTAATTGACCTAAACTTCTGTAATTTTATAAATAATGATTATGAGCCTGCCCGGGTTTCACTTGAGTCCTTTGTATTACATCATTAAAGGCAAGTGTTTCACAAAGCTGATTCAGAATATCCAAACTGATAATAAAGTCAAGCTTATATAATATGAGTAAAATAGTGGGTTATAACCGCTATTATTCAAAAGACAGGAGATGTGAACGAAGATTTATCTTCTTGTTTTTTAAGCCTAATTTGCTTCTTATATTATGGCGGTGAAATAAAACAGTATTTTTTGAAACCAGTAATAACTCAGCGATTTCCTTGTTGGTCTTGCCCTCTTTGACCAGGCCGGAGACGCGGATCTCAACAGGAGTTAAATTGACGAGTCTTGATGTCAGCCTGCTGATGAAAGGCGAAATGATATTGTTAAGGTTCGTTTCCAAAATGCTCACCAATGTCCTTTGGCGAGCATCCAGCCGCCCGCTTATGACTTTCTGGAGATAGGGGTTGACAAGCTCCTGAACATTACTCAAAACGATTTCACTCAATTCCTTTTTATCTTCCTCCCGTTGTTTCAGAAGCACCCTGAGAGCTGTGTTTACTTCTTCCAGGTGATGCGACTGGGATTGAAGTTCTTTTTCGCGCTTGCGCAATGCCTTTTCGAAGCGCTTCCTTTCTTCAATCTCCTTTTCCAGTTTCAGGTTTGCACTGGCCAGTTCAGTAGTGCGTTCCGCAACCAGTTCTTCCAGGTGACCATGGTATTTTTGCAGTTCTTCTTCAGCCATCTTCCGGGCGCTTATATCTCTCAGGATTACGATGTTTCCTACCGGCTGACCTGTACTCCCGCGGTAAAGGGTGGAACTGATCTGCACATCCAGTACTTTTCCGTCCCTGGTCATACGCCTCGTTTCGAAAAGCTTTATTTTCTTGCCGCTCAACATGCTTTCTATGGCTCTTTTTGTTTCCGGCCAGTTTTCCTGAGGCACGAAATTGATCTGCTTTCCTAAAAGCTCATCACGCGACAAGCCGAAAGTCTGTTCAAAAGCCGGATTTACATAAGTGGCAACCCCCTGCATGTCGTAAACAACGATCGGATCAGGAGAAGATTCCAGCAAGGTGCGGTAGCGCTCCTCACTTTCACGCAAAATGGCTTCGGTACGTTCGCGTTCAGATAGCTCACGGCGCACATCAGCATAAAGCCTTGCTTTTTCAAGTGCAATAAGTGCAAGAGCGGCAAATTGTTCCAGAACGGTAATATCCTCTCCGCTAAACTGTTTACTAATGTTAACATGGGCAAGTCCTATAACACCAAGTACCTGACGATCAGATTTTAAAGGAATTCCAATAACAGAACACAAACCATCTAAAACTTTATCTGAAATGCGGCCGGGCCAGCATTTATAATTATCCACCAGAACCGTTGATTCAGTTTCCCACGCCTGTCCGCCCACACCCTGACCGATGACAACCCGCCGCCCCAACTGGCTTTTAAAAAACCCCATACCCACCCGCATCTGCATCTGCCGGCCTCCCTGTTCCAGCAGGTATATATACCCGTGTTCCGTGCCGGTGATCGATGTAGCCCTCTCAAGTATGTTTTCCAGTAATTCTTCTTTATCTATTTTATCGATTAAGATCAGTGAAGTTTCATGCAGAGCTTTTAAATAGGCGTTTTGACGATGAAAAGTTTCTTCCGCTACCTGACCCTGGTGTGATCCAGGACTCAAGGCAAGATCCCGCCGCTTTATATTCGAAGATGTAGTGTTGAAAACCATGATTAAATAATAATAAACTTTTTTACAGTATCGACGACTTCATCCGGATCATCGATAACTTTAAGAATCTCGATATCTTTAGAAGAAAGCATATTCGCTTCAAGAAGCCTTGATTTAATCCATTTTTTAAGTCCTCCCCAGTATTCCGAACCAACCAGTATTACAGGGAGTGGTTTGATTCGATGTGTCTGCACGAGAGTTACGGCTTCAAAGAGCTCATCCAGAGTCCCGAAACCACCAGGCATGATTACATAGGCATGAGCATATTTAACAAACATGACTTTGCGTATAAAAAAATACTTGAATTCGAGTTTTAAATTGGAATATTTGTTCGGTTTCTGTTCGAAAGGAAGAACTATATTAAGACCGATCGATTTACCACCTGCTTCAGCGGCACCCTTATTTGCCGCTTCCATGACTCCGCCCCCGCCTCCCGTTATTACAGCATAATTGTTTTTTGCAAAAAGGGCTGCGAGCATTTCGGTCTTTTTGTATATCGGATCATCAGGTATAATTCTGGCTGAACCGAAAATAGATACAGCAGGTCCGACTTCGTGCAGAGCCTCAACACCTTCAACAAACTCACCCATTATCTTGAAAATGCGCCACGATTCAGTAATAGAAAATTCATTTACAAGAAATTGTTTCTCCATTTTTATCCCGTTTTTGCTAAAAGTATGACCTCATCATTACAAATGAGATATTTATCGTGAAGTCCACGAAGAACACAAATAATAATTATGACAATATATTATTTAAAGCATCGCATACCTATTTCTTTATAAAATTATAATTATTTTAAGATATTTTATGAGTTTATTGAATATCACTGCTTAGCAAACAATCTGTTTTTTTTCCGGCAAACTGCCGGCCCGATCAAACAATTCAGGTTTTACCGTCAAAACCAATTTTAACCTTTCCCTGTTCAACTATTACAGGTATTTTGCGAACGCCGTTAGTATATTTAAGCATCGAATCAAAATTGTTGGTATCGGATTTTACATTGAAATAATCAAATTCTTTTCCCACTTTAATATACGCTTCACGAGCGGCCTTTGTAAAAGGTCAGGTATCCTTTCCATAAATCAGAGTTTTCTCTGCCATAATCTCCTCCAGAAACATAAAAGGTAAGAAAACAAAATTACAATGTGAAGTAATTGCAGGAAAAATATAGCTTTTAAGTATCAGCTATTTTCTGCAATGTCAATGATTGCACATTGACATTGCAGGTATGTGTTGTTAATATTTCATTTAAATGATTGAAGTTATCTGCTTCACGCATAGGGAACTTCGCTTGCTGATTAGGTTCAAAATGTCCGACAGACCCTTTGGCTTTTTTTCTTTTATTAAGACTTTTTTACAAGCACATTTCCTGAAGTTTAATTTGCTTATTCTATGAACAAAGAGACTCTCTGTTTATTAATGAATGTTAATATAAAAAACGATCTCGGGCTGCATGCAAGAGCGGCCGCAAAAATTGTCAACCTTGTCGTACACGCTAAAGGCAAGATATGGCTTATAAAAGACGGCGAAAAGGTGGATGCCTCAAGCATAATCGATATCCTTTCACTTGGCTGTTCCAAGGGAACCGAAGTGACATTTGAAGCAGAGAGCAACACCGATTTCGATCTGTTAAGAAATATAATAATATTGGCTGAAAATGGATTTGGGGAATAATTTTTAACATGCCTGATAAAGACACAAATGAAGAAATTAAACTCAACGGGATAGGGGCTTCACCCGGCATCTGCATCGGGAAAGCATACCTTGTTGACAAAGAGGGAGTCGAGGTGGTCGAAAAATACTTTGTCAACAGGAACAACCTGGACAGCGAGATAAAACGATTTAAGGTCGCGGTAAAAAATGCCTTTAATGAGCTCAGGTCAATTATAGAAAATATTCCCGATGAGGTGCGTCGTCATACGGGTATTCTTGAAACTCATGTTGCTCTTCTTAAAGACAAGATGCTTTACGACAAAACAATCGAAACCATAAGAAATGAAGGCGTCAATGCCGAATGGGCGCTGAAGAAGGTTGTAGATGACATCAAGGTTATGTTTCATAACATATCCGACGCCTATCTAAAGGAGAGATCTGATGATATTATACATGTTTCAGACCGTATAATAAAATTCCTTATAGGGTCGGAAGACGTCAACATAGGCAAAATTGACAAGCGTGTGATTCTTGTTGCAAAAGACCTCTCACCTGCCGATGCAAGCCAGATTCAGCTCGATAAGATAATGGGTTTCATTACCGACAGGGGGGGAAAGGCTTCCCACACAAGCATAATTGCGCGCACTCTCGAAGTTCCGGCCGTTCTCGGAGTGGGTAACGCAACAAAAACAATAAACAACGACGATACGATAATTATAGACGGAACATCAGGCATAATCATCATTCATCCTTCCTTGCAGACACTTGGTGAATACAAGAAACTTCAAACAAGGCATGAAGAGCATAAAGCATCCCTGTCGCGTGGCAGTCATCTTAAAGCCGAAACCCTTGACGGACTGAGTCTGCAGGTCATGGGAAACATAGAGCTTCCTGAAGAAGTGGTATCCGTGCTGGATCACGGCGGCGATGGAATAGGCCTTTACAGGACCGAATTCCAGTATCTGACCCGAAACGATTTTCCGGGTGAGGACGAATTGTTCGATAAATACAAGGACGTTGTCGAGGTAATGGCACCCAGGCCAGTCACAATCCGAACCCTTGACATAAACGGAGACAAGGCAATTTCATCTTCAAACGGCTCTGATGAGGCTAATCCTGCACTGGGGCTTCGCGCCATAAGATATTGCCTTAAAAGACCCGATATTTTCAAGACACAGTTAAGAGCAATATTAAGAGCAGCGGCATTCGGAAATGTCAGGATCCTTTTTCCAATGATATCTAGCATTGATGAAATCCGCGACACTAAAAGACTCCTCAACGAGGCAGCGGATTCACTGAAAAAAGAAGGAAAAATCTATAATAAAAATATTGAATTCGGCATAATGATAGAAGTCCCGTCCGCAGTCATAATGGCGGATGTTATGGCACAGGAAGCCGATTTTTTCAGCATAGGCACGAACGACCTTATCCAGTATACACTTGCAATCGACAGGGGAAACAGGGAAGTCGCGCACCTTTACCATCCATTTCACCCCGCTATTCTGCGGATGCTTAAGCATGTAACAGATGTCGGAAAAGAAAAAGGCATAAAGGTTTTCATGTGCGGTGAAATGGCAGGCGATCCTTTCAATGTTCCGGTTCTACTCGGACTCGGCATGGACGAGCTGAGCATGAACCCCCAGTCTATTCCTGCCGTTAAGAACATGATAAGATCTCTCAAAGTTGAAGATGCAAGGCATTTTATAAAGGAAGCGCTGAAACAGACCACAACAATGGACGTAATAAAACTTGTCGAGGCTTCGTTCGGGGAGATGTTGCGACAGTGAAGAGGAAAACTTAAAAAGCCGTATGACAACATTGGAAAAAGAACGCTACAAAATAATTAGTGAAAACAGAAAAGCAAAGCATGACTACTTCATAGAAGATGAATACGAAGCAGGCCTGGTGCTTCTCGGAACAGAAGTCAAATCGCTCAGGCTTGGCCGCGCCAATCTCAAGGATTCATACGCTAAAATCAAAAACGGCGAGATCTATGTTCATCAGATGCACATAGGGCCCTGCCCTTTCGCTTATTATGGCAACCATGATCCCTTGAGAACAAGAAAGCTCCTTTTAAACAGGCAGGAGATAAACAAGCTTTCAAGCAAGGTCAACGATAAGGGTTACTCACTGATTCCTCTCAGGATTTATTTTAAAAACGGAAAAGTAAAAATATCAATAGCTCTTGCAAAAGGCAAAAGACTGTATGACAAGCGGGAAGCTATAAAAAAGCGCGATGAAAAAAAAGAAATGGACAGGGCAAGAAGCGGGCGCTGACAAACCAATTAAACAAAATATTGGAGAAAACTTCTGAGACAGTTAAGATATTAAATGGCCTGCGAAAATCAGCTGAAAAATCAGCTGTCAGGAATCGGTGATCTCTGTTCTCTGAGAAATGCCCACAGAACCCTGGTCACTCACAACTGACCCCTGACTACAGAAAAGGAGGAACCATGTCTGTGCTTAAAAAAATATTGATGGTTGAAGACAATCCTAATGATATAGAGCTTACCATGGAAGCTCTTTCTGAAAACAATATTGCAAATGCAATTGATACGGCTAGAGATGGGGAAGAGGCGCTTGATTATCTATACCGTAAAGGGCAATTCTCATCCCGGCCGTCAGAGAATCCTGCGGTAATACTTCTTGACCTCAAGCTGCCTAAGATTGACGGGCTTGAAGTTCTGAGGACAATCAGGGGTGATGCCGGGCTGAAAATGATACCGGTTGTCATCCTGACGTCATCGCGTGAAGAAAGCGACCTTGTTGAAAGCTACAGGCTTGGAGTGAATGCATATGTTGTAAAGCCTGTCGATTTCAGTGAATTCGTAAGAGCGATTAGGACACTGGGTTTGTTCTGGGCTATCATTAATGAGCCGCCGCCGGTGTGTATGAAATAGGCGAGAGAAGCAGGGACCAGTAGTAAGTAAATAGGGAACGCGAATTCCTGATAACTGACAACTGATCCCTGATAACTGACAAGGGAGGTTATGAAAAAGCTGCGGATTCTAAATCTTGAAGACAATCCGAACGACTCCGATCTTATTCAGGAGTTGCTTGAAGACGGAGGAATTGAATGCGAAATAACACGCGTCGAAACAGGAGAGGAGTTTATATCTGCCTGTGATAAAAGCGGTTTCGACATAATTCTTTCCGATTACTCCCTGCCTTCTTTCGATGGGCTGTCTGCGCTTAAAATTGCCAATGAAAAGTGTTCCGATATCCCGTTTATATTTGTTTCCGGAAAAATGGGCGAGGATATTGCAGTCGAATCTCTTAAAAACGGAGCAGTCGATTATATTCTTAAAAGTAATTTCAAGCGGCTTGCAGCATCGGTCAAAAGGGCATTGAAGGATGCGGAACTGAGAACCACACGCAGGCAGGCCGAGAAAGCTCTGCAGGAAAGCGAGGAGCGTTACCGGATGCTCTTTGAAAACAGCATGGATGCCATTATACTGTCTGTTCCGGACGGAAAGATTCTGGCTACAAATCCTGAGACTTGCCGCATGCTTAGATATAATGAAAATGAATTGCGTGATCTGTATAGGAATGATGTTGTCGATGTGACCGATCCACGTCTAATTCCAGCCCTGGAAGAACGCTCAAGAACCGGAAAATTCAAAGGTGAGCTTTCGTTGATCCGGAAGGATAGAACCATGTTTCCTTGTGAAATATCCTCGGTTATTTTCCATGATAGTGATGGGGCTGAGAGGGTAAGCATGATTATCCGCGATATTACCGAGCGGAAACAGAAAGAAGAATCCCAGCGAAAATTCATAAACGGAATGGTACATGCCATGGTTCTTGCCGTTGAAGCCCGTGATCCATATACTGCAGGGCATCAGCGAAGGGTGGCGCAACTGGCAGCAGCTATTGCAAAGGAGATGGATCTGCCAGCTTTAAAGATTGAAGGAATCGAAAGGGCTGCTGCAATTCACGACATCGGCAAAATATCCGTGCCGGCCGATTTATTAAGCAAGCCTACTGTTTTGAGCGAAATTGAATACCAGATGGTGCAAATTCACCCTGAAGAGGGTTATAAAATATTCAAAGAGATCGAGTTTCCGTGGCCCATTGCATTAATTATACTGCAGCACCACGAACGGCTTGACGGATCAGGATATCCCAACAGACTCAGGGGAGACGAAATCCTTACGGAAACCCTTGTTGTATCTGTGGCCGACGTGGTTGAAGCGATTTCTTCACACCGACCCTACCGTCCCGCTTACGGAATCAATTTTGCCATGGATGAAATATCAAAAAACAGGGGAATTCTCTATGATCCGGATGCTGTTGACGCCTGCCTGAAACTTTTTAATAAAAAGGGATTTAAATTTCAATGATGCAGTCTGATATAAGAGGAATAAATAAAATGCCGGCGACATTGACCGGAACGTGCCCCGCAAGCCCAGCCTTGTGGGAGGGGTCAAGGGGCACAATATATAATAAAAATACCTTGCCGGGAAGCCCAGCCCTGTGGGCGGGGAGCTTCACATCGGGGCTTCGATAACTCATGCCTTACGCCTCTTGCCTTATTGAAACAATTCCTGATCTTAAGATGGCATTAAAAGGCATTGAATCGGAAAAAAGAGTCGGCTTTGACCTTGAAGCTGACTCGATGTACCATTTTTCGGAAAAAGTCTGTCTTCTCCAAGTTGCCTCAAAAAATACCGCATTTGCGATTGATACAGTAAAACTTAAGAATTTATCCCTTTTAAAGCCCCTTTTCATCCGGAAAGACGTGAAAAAGATATTTCACGGGGCTGATTACGACATCCGGTCTCTTTTCAGAGACTTCGGCATCGAAATAAGGAATCTTTTTGACACTGAACTGGCCTCCCGTTTTCTCGGCATAAAAGAAACAGGTCTTGAAGCAGTGCTTCGGAATCGTTTCAATGTAAAACTTGAAAAAAAATATCAGAAAAAAGACTGGTCCGAAAGACCTCTTTCTCCTGATATGCTGAATTATGCACTCAATGATGTCCGTTACCTTGTTTCTCTTTCCGAAATACTTGAAAAAGAGCTTGATCTCAAAGGGCGTTTGTCATGGGTTAAGGAAGAGTGCGACATATTGTGCGCCGTCAGGCCCCCTGAAGATAACGGCGAGCCGCTTTTCTTAAAATTCAAGGGGGCCGGAAAGCTCAGGCCGGGAACTCTTGCCGTTCTTGAGGCTCTTCTCTGCTTTCGGAGAGAAATTGCTAAAAAAAGGGACAGGCCTTTATTTAAAGTCATGGGCAGTGCCTCAATGTTAAAACTTGCCGAAACATGCCCTGACACAATAAAAAAATTAATTGAAACAGGGGCTTTGACACCGAAACAGGTGGACATATACGGGAAGGATCTTCTTAAAATAATCGATAACGCTACAAAAATACTGGAAAAAATGCTCCCGGTTTATCCAAGGAAAAAAGTTTCCGCTATTTCAGAATCGGCTTCAAAGAGGATAGAGGCATTAAAAACATGGAGGGATAAAAAAGCGAAAAAATTATGTATTGATCCAGGTCTTTTGTTAAATAAAGCACTTATCAACTCAATAGGGGTTAAAGATCCTGTTTCAAGGGAGGAACTTGAAATGGTAAGTGAAATGAAGAACTGGCAGAAGATGGGGTTTGGTGAGGAGATTATTAAGATTTTAAGGCGGACGGCTTCGTAAAAAGCCCCTCTGCGGCGTTGTGCTTCATTCATCGTCATTGCGGCGTACTAATTCGTACGTCTCATTCCTCATAATTCGCACGCCTTGCATATGCAGCTTTTTACTTTGCCGTCCGTAATATGACTTTTTATGGGACTGTCAAGGCGTGGAAAGTTAGAGGGCATAAAAAAGGTTGACATAAAAAGGGAACTTTCCTATATTTTGCCTTCCGCAAAAAAGTTATCTTAATTAGCGTCTTGTTATTACGAATTATCAAATATTTATATAATATATAAGGATATTATAAAACATAAAAAAAATAAAAGGAGGTGAAGTCTGGAAGGACTCTGGTCTTTTTCTAAAGGACGATTAGTATATGGTATGATTAATAATCAACAATAAGGAGGGGTTAATGAGTTCAACTATACTTTTTGCCTTGGGGTGCGGGTTATTGGGCGTTATATACGCCATAGTGACCGGAATGTGGGTATCGAAGCAGGATGCCGGAAATGCGAAGATGCAGGAGATTTCAAATGCGGTTAAAGAGGGCGCATATGCATTTCTTGCACGCGAGTATAAAACTGTCGCTGTTGTTGCGGTGATCCTGGTTGTCCTTATCCTGGCGTTTGGGCTTGGCACATGGACGGCTGCCGGTTTTGTAATCGGCACGGTTGGTTCGGCGCTGGCCGGCTTTGTGGGTATGTGGGTAACAGTACGGGCTAATGTCCGGACCACACAGGCTGCGAGCAAAGGCCTACAGGCTGCACTCGGGCTTGCCTTCAAGGGCGGTTCGGTTACAGGCGTTATGGTCGTTGGTCTCGGAATCATAGGCCTTGCCGGTTTTTATTATGTAGCAAAGCAGTCTACTCAGGGTGATCCTAACACGGCATTCCACGCGTTGGTGGGCCTTGGTTTCGGATGCTCGCTCATGAGCGTGTTCGCACGTATTGCGGGTGGTATCTATACAAAGGCTGCGGACGTCGGCGCCGACCTCGTTGGAAAAGTTGAAGCAGGCATTCCTGAAGATGATCCCAGGAACCCTGCAGTTATTGCTGATAACGTAGGCGATAACGTTGGCGACTGCGCGGGAATGGCGGCAGACCTTTATGAAACGTACACGGTTACGCTAGTTGCGGCAATGCTGCTTGCCAAGACGGTATTTGGCGCTGACAGCCCATGGGTGGAATTCCCGATGCTCCTCGGTGGAATATCGATTATCGCTTCAATTATCGGAACATTTGCCGTAAGGCTCGGCAAAAGCCAG
>RPRI01000165.1 GCA_003818505.1 Desulfobacteraceae bacterium
AAAACGACAAGAGAAAGTATTGCCGCCCATGGAGTCGCATAATCCGGATGAAGCTTGCTCAAAAATCTCGGGAGAGTATTGTCTCTTGCCATTGCATATGTAAAACGGGAGGTATTCAGAAGTCCTGCGTTAAACGAGGTTACAGAGGCTACGATGCTCATTAATATAAACAGAAAGCCTCCTGTAGTTCCGAAAAGATTTCTGGCAAAAAGAATGTGCGGAATGGTCGTGCCGCTTTTGAGTTGTTTTTCAGTAAGTCCCGAATACATTGCAACAACAAAAAGAGAGTATGTTACAGACAGGAGTCCGACCGCATACAGCATTCCTTTTCCAATCAGGCGGTAGTCTGTGGTTTCTTCGGCAAGCGGAGCCACCCATTCAAAACCGACATACATGAAAACCCCGACCGCCGCGGCGGAAAGGACTTTTCCGGTTGTGAAGTTTGAGCTGTGTAATGCGGCTGCAAAATTGATCTCTTTGACTGAAAGAGCATAGACGGAGACGAATATAAGAAAACCGAACATAAGGTATGTCAGAACATCCTGTGTCCAGCCTGTTATTTGTATTCCCCTGTAATTTATATAACCTACGATCAGGATAAATATAATCTGCCAGAAAAATCTGTCTGCCGTGGGGTTTATAATGATTCCGGCGGAATCAAGGAGAACACTTGATAAAAGATAGCTCTCAGCTCCCACCATGCCCGCACCGAGAATTACATAAAACATTCCTATTGCAATCGCCGTCTTTTCATTGAAAGCGTTTTCCATGAAAAGCTTGATGCCTGCCGCAGACGGGTAAAGGGATGTCAGTTCCGAAAAGCACATTGCGGAAAGAAAGCATAATAATCCGGCAATTAAAATTGATATCCAGGCAAGCTCACCGGCAACAACAATAGCAATCTGTAGGCCGGCAAGATAACAGGAGGTAGCCATCGCCATGCCGGCGGCAGTGGAAATAACGGTGCGCAGCTTTAAAACTTTTTTTAATGATGTTGGCATGTATGATGAGACCTTTAAAGCCATATTCCGACATAACTAAGCTGAATTTTCCTGATGCAATCACATGCCGTTTGCTTCGGGTTCCGCTTTTTTGGGGTAAATTACAAGACGGTCTCCCGGGCGGACTCGGAGCTTTTTATCGAGCTTGTTCCATATGGAAATCGACAGCATAGGTATATCGAACATCTTGGCAATCGAGTAAAGCGTATCTCCCTTTTTTACAACATATACATGTTTGCCCTGATCGTAAAAAAAATTATTTACAAGGTTTTCATACCTGTCGGCAAAACCTTCTGAAGCTCCTTTCGGAATCAGTATTGTATGATCGCCTTTTGGAAGAAAATATCCTCTTATTTCAGGATTAAGATCTTTTATTTCCTTGAAAGAGGTTTTTGCCGCCTTTGCTATGAGCTTTATTGGAATATCTTTTGTGCATCCAATAGCAATCCTGTCAAAGGCTATCGGAGGATAATAGTCCTTATCTGTCAGCTTGAACCCGTATCTGGCAGGATCCTGCATGATTAATTTTATCGCAATAATCCTGAAAAGGTACCTCTGTGTTTCATTGTAAAGATAAAGGTTGTAAAAATCCACGGTTTCCTGTTCATGCATTTCTGCAAGAAGCCCTTCCTCTCCCATATTATATGCGGCAGCCGCAAGCGTCCATGAACCAAGCATGCCGTGCAGGTTTTTTAAATAGTTCAGCGCTGCCTGGGTCGAAGTGAAAAAATTACGCCGTTCATCTTTATTTCCGTTTACGGTAAGCCCGTAATTCTTTCCGGTTTCAGGAATAAACTGCCAGTAGCCGACAGCCCCTTTATGTGATACTGCGTTTGGTTTCAGCGCGCTTTCAGCAATAATTATGTACTTCAAATCGTCAGGCATGCCGTTTTCTTTAAGCGCTTGTTCGATATAAGGTAAATAGCGGCGGGAGCGCTTGAGCCACAAAAAAGCCTGAACTCGGTCCCCAGCTGAGATAAGCATCTCCCTTTCAAAGCGTTCTTTTACATCCTGGATTTCAAGAGGCACCCGTTCCCCGCAGAATGTCACCGGGCCAGGCGGCATTAAAAGAAAAGCAGGAGAATTGAGATTCAATTGATCCAAAGGAGCAGCTGCGGCATTGACTGCAACAAGAAAAAGGAGAAGAAACAATAATGTGCTCTTATAAGGGGTGTGCATATTAATTAAACTCTTTCACAGTAAAATTATTTTCCTCATAAAAGTAAACTATCCGGATATATTTACATGGTCAAGAAATATTGCGCGGAGAGGCTTATTTTAAACATGGATAAAAGGGAGTTATTTAATCCGGGCTACATTAATCGCAATCAAGAAAAACGGAAAGAAGCAATAATAGCTGTTTATAAATAATATGTATTTTAAAACATACCTTTAACTGCCTTTTTGTCCTGTCGCAGGCCTTTGACAGGTCTTATTTGATTTTAAGTAACTATTGGAATAAAGAAGAGAGAATCCGGCGAACAGCTTTTTTAAAATCGGACATTAAATATTATGGCGTTTTGTATACGATAAATAATTATGAAATACGAGGTGTTAAGTGCCTGATTCATCATTAATCATCCCCGCATGGCTTACTGAGTGGATTGAAACACAGGAGATTCCCCTTTGGGGTGCAGCAGATCTTAGGGATTTTTTGACACCCCGGTATGAAACAGGAGGAAGATTTCCTTTTGCTGTTTCATGGGCTGTTCCAATGAATCCCCAAATCATGGCCGGCATCCGGAAAGGACCAAACCAAGCGTATGCTGATGAGTATTCCAGAGTAAACAACCGAATCAATGAACTATCAGTTGAATTAGCAGCTGAGATAAAACGCAGAGGTTTTCGTTCCAAACCACTGGCGGCCTCGGAGCGTAGTGACAAGGTTAATATCAAAGGGGACTTTCCCCATAAAACTGCAGCAACAAGTACCGGGTTGGGCTGGGTAGGTCGTAATTGTCAGCTTATTACGCGTCCGTTTGGATCATGGATTCGATTGGGAACCGTTTTCACCGACATTGAAATTCCATGCGGGCCACCAGTAGAAAAAAACTTCTGTGGTAGTTGCATGCGCTGCGTAGAGTCCTGCCCTGCAAAGGCATTGAAAGGCAATGCATGGTATCCGGGGATACCACGTGAAGAACTTCTGGATGTCCATGCATGTGACAGGTGGAAAAAAGAACACTACTTTCAGTACCACAAGGGTCATAACTGCGGAATATGCTCGTCAGTCTGTCCATATGGATTAAAAGTACTGAAAAAAAATCTGGTTTAACATTGATGTTATGACAGGTAACCCATTTGTCCCGGCGTTTTTTCAGTTTTTGTTTTAACCGCCGTGAACAGCTTTCATGTATAATAGTTCCCCGCGGATGTGCAGACCAATTCAGCGATAGTTTTCGTGCTGCTGATTTTATTATACTTCTTCAACTTCATTATGCATTTTTTCCATCCATTCCGATGTCTTGAAATTATCAGCACCGTGATATCCATGCACGTAGGGCTTGATGTCAATGACCGGGCTGCCGTCAAGAGCCTCGAGTCCCTGAACTTTCAAAATATTTTTGTCCCGTTTCAATAAACGGACAACCGTTACCAGAACAGGATTGGGTCTTGCCGGGCTACATGTGGCAAAAATGCCTCTTTTGGGCATTTCTTTCAGTCCCATGGGATGAACTTTTGTCAGCTTGCGGCTTTCAGAAGGTACTTTATGCGCCCAGTAAAGTACCATCAGATGAGAATGGCCGTCAGTGTCATCCAGAAGCTCTTCAAGCGACGGATCAATGACAATTTCGGAAATCATAGATCTGATCTTGTCCCGCTGTGCCTTGACATTCTTACGTTTTTCTTTCATGGTTATTCCGGCGCCGTCCGGGCGCGGAACCGGCTCTTTAATTTTGCTTCTGATTACTCCTACGGGTTTTAAAACAATTTCTGAAAAATTCATTTGCATTACTCCATGATATGTTATTTTTTTCAGCCTTTGTTCTTTGCTATATTTGGGGGCATGGATGCAAACTGATCAAACTGTTCTATGGCAGTTACATTGGAGAGCATTCCATTTCTGCTTCAGATTATCATTAACTGTTTTGCTGTTTGGATGTCAAGCGTTCCATCAGAAGACATATAGTTGCCATTTACGGCTCCATTCCGAATTTTGGCAATATTATCGGGATAATGGTCCGGGTACGGCAGAAAACTTGATATTGATTTTATTTCAGGTGTATATAGTTGCTGTCAGAATTAAGTTGTTCTTTTAAGGATCATCGCAAATTCGTTGGGAGAAGAACCTTAAATTTAAACATAAAAACAAAGGAGAAGATTATGGATAATAAAGAATTGATTCTGGTGTTAAACAGAGACCTTGCTGACGAACATGCGGCTATTCTCAGATACACTGTTCATGGCTACCAGGAAGGAGAGGATACCCCGACAGGAGCAAGCCTGCTTTCACGCGCGAGGGAAGAGATGTGGCATATGCACTGGCTTGGAATGATTATAGGGAAGCTTGGCGGGGAACCGGATATGAAACCGGCCCCATATCCTTTTGACCCCGCAAACCGCTCAACAATGTTCAAATCCTATATTGATTACGAAAAAAAGCTTATTCCTCATTACAGGGAAGAAGCCTGCAGGGTAGAGGATCCGCATATCAGGAGAGTGCTTGAAAGGGAGGCCTGGGAATCCGCTGTACATGCCGGGAAATTCAATAAAATTTTAAAAAGGCTTACACCTGCTGAAGCTTCAGGAAAACCGGGTGCCGAACAGAAGCTCCCTCCTGAATTTATAAGCCGCCTTCAGGAAATCATAAAAAGCAAATATACCCAGATGATTCAGAGCATAAGGAACGCCTGGGTTTTTCAGAAAGACGCGAAAATGGGATGGCAAGTTATGGATTTTTCAATGACAAAAATGAAACAGCTTGCGCATGTTGCCGAAGAGGTTGCTGCAAACGGAATAAATCCGATGTTCAAAACTGATAAACTGGACCTGAGTGCCTCTCTTGCCGAAGCCTTGAAAAACGCTGCGGAGGATTTGCAGAAAACACGTAGAGATCACGTTGAGCTTCAAGCCGGAAATGAAATAAAAAAACATGCCGGGCTTGCCCTCAATATTGAGCTTACAGTAAACCAGGAAGAGTACGAAGAAGCAGAGATAAAGGAATGGATTCATGGTCTTAAAGGGTCTTGAGCGGTTGCAGTGATTTTAAGAATAATAAATTGTTCCTGCTGTTCTCATACGCGCCCATACCCAAACGGAATAGATTTATGACGGCCACTAAATCATTTCTGCTTTATACGGATAAGTTTCCCGGCTTCATACTGACCTGCAACATCAAGCCTGGCACCGCAGCAGGTTAAAGCATGGCCTACAACCCCTATCGCTTTTTCGGGGGTGTTGTTCGTCTCGCTGATATGGGCGAGTATGACATGTTCAAGATTGTCATGCTGAATTTCCTGCAAAAGGGCTCTTGTTTCATCGTTTGACAAATGGCCCGTCCTGCTTTTGATTCGCTGTTTCAAAGGCCACGGATACGGGCCCTTGGCAAGCATTTCAGGATCATGATTGGCTTCCAGAACCAGCACGGAACATTTCCCGAGATGTTCTTTTACCATTGCAGTTGCAATTCCGAAATCTGTTGCAATTCCTATTTTTGTTCCGTTTTCCGCAACAGTAAAACCGGACGTATCTTCAGCATCATGGGATACCGAAAAAGGATGAAAAGAAATATCGTTTATCTTGAAGTTCAGGCCGCATTCGAAAGTCCTTACTTCTTCGATTCTGCCGAGAAACGGTAATGCGGCCTTATATGTCTTGTGGCTTAAATATACCGGCACGTCAAAACGCCTGGAAAGAACCCCGACTCCGTGAATATGGTCGGCGTGTTCATGGGAGACGATAATCGCATCAAGATTATCAGGGGAAAGCCCCTTTGATTTCATTCTGCGTTCAATTTCAACACCTGATAATCCAGCATCAACAAGAACAGATGTAGTTCCGTCCGAAATATAAATTGAATTGCCCTTGCTTCCGCTTGCCAGCATGCAGATGGTGATATCTGATGATTTGCCTTCTTGTGAGGAGATCTTTTGTTTCATGTCATAATCCGGTATGGCCGAAACCGCCTTTGCCGCGAACAGTCTCTTCCAATTGTTCCGCGAGCTCAATTTTGGCCTGATAAACCTTCTTTAGCAGTATCTGCGCAATCCTGTCACCGCGCTTGAAGGTGTAACTATTTTTCCCGTGGTTGATTACCGCTATCATTATTTCACCTCGGTAATCCGCATCTATTGTGCCGGGAGAATTGATGAGACCTATTCCATGTTTTACAGCAAGGCCGCTTCTCGGGCGCACTTCAATCTCAAACCCGGGCGGAATTGCAACAGCAAAACCTGTAGGAATAAGAGCAATATCAGCTGGTTCAAGAACAAGTTCTTTTTCGACTGCTGCACAGACATCCATGCCGGCTGAAAGCGGAGTCATATAGCGCGGCAAAGGAATATCGGCATCCCTGTCGGGTCTTAAGCGTAAAAAGCGTATTGTAAGCGTATTTTCCGTGTTCATATAGTAACTGTCATAAATTAGTAACTGTCATAAATCCATACCCAAACAATTTAAACGAGCTCCAAACGGAACATTATTCTGACAATCACTACAGCACCAGAATATTATCAAGCTTTTTCTTGTCCGAAAAAGGTCCAAGGAGAGTCAGCGAAAGACTATCGGAACCAAAAAGAGAGCCTGCCAGATCATAAATATCTTCAGGTGTCACAGATTCCATATTATTTATTACCTCGGGAAGCGGAATATTCCGGCCGAAATTAATCTCGTTTTGAGCCTGCCTGAACATCTGGCTGTCCGTGCTATCGGATGACAGAAGCAGACAGCCTT
This sequence comes from Desulfobacteraceae bacterium, assembly GCA_003818505.1. Taxonomy (GTDB): domain Bacteria; phylum Desulfobacterota; class Desulfobacteria; order Desulfobacterales; family RPRI01; genus RPRI01. The sequence goes on from RPRI01000165.1 coordinate 6,894, forward strand.
TCGTATATTCCACAGCATCTTTCAGTTCGCCAGGATCAACGGTTTTTTCTTTAAGTCTTTTTATCTCCCTGATGATGACATCCGACGCTTCTACGACACTATCCGGATCAACGGCAACATATGCGCCGAGAACTCCGGTATCGGCATATGAAGAGATAAAAGAATAGACCGAATATGCAAGCCCTCTCTTTTCGCGTACTTCCTGGAAAAGCCTCGAACTCATATTGCCTCCCAAGACGGTGTTCATAAGGGAAAAAGCATACCGCCTGTCATCTGTGAGAGATAACCCGTTTAAAGAAACGCAGACATGAACCTGTTCGAGATCCTTCTCAAAAAGATTTACTCCCGGATGGGCTGAAGGTGTAACACGCTCAGGGAAGCCGTCGCCTCTTTTCAGGAATCCGAAGGCTGGGCCTACGGCATCAAGTATTTGATTGTGCTCGATGTTGCCTGCTATCGAAACGATAGTCCTCTGCGGCTGGTAGCGGCATTTGAAAAAATCTTTTATTCTGTCCGCATTAAAGTTAAGGACATTTTCCCGCTTTCCTAGAACCGAATATCCGAGTGGATTATTTTGAAAACAGCATTGACCCGCGAGAAGATGTATATAATCTTCGGGATTGTCTTCAACCATCCCTATTTCCTGAATAATTACAGGCCGCTCTTTCTCAATCTCTTCATAATCAAATGTTGAATTCAGGAAGATATCGGTAAGGAGATCCGCCGCGGTTTGTGTATGAGAATTGATTACCCTGGCGTGATAACAGGTTGTTTCCATTGACGTGAAGGCGTTTGTGTTGCCGCCCATGGCATCAAATTCTTTGGCTATCTGAAAAGCCGTCCTTTTTGCCGTTCCTTTAAAGAGCATGTGCTCGATAAAATGAAAAAGCCCGCTTTCATCTTCTGATTCATCGCGGGCTCCGGCATTTACCCATACCCCCATTGAAACGGAACAGGAGTAAGGCATATTTTTTGTAAGAATCCTGATGCCGTTTTCAAGAAGAGTTTTATTTTCAGGCTGATACATTCTCTTCTTCCAGGACAGCCTTGTGGCTAAGTCGTATCTTGCCGTCTTTGGATATCTCAAGAACCTTGACTTTTATTGTATCTCCTTCTTTTACAACATCTGAAACCTTGGTTACCCTGCGGGATGCAAGCTGCGATATGTGGACCAACCCGTCAGTTCCGGGCAGGATCTGTACAAAGGCGCCAAAATCCATGATTTTTACAACGGTCCCATCATAAATGGCCCCGACTTCGGGTTCCAGTGTTATTTTATTGATGAGATTAAGCGCGGCTGCCCCGTCTTCTTTGGACATGGCTGCAATTTTTACAAGACCTGAATCGTCAATTTCAACACGTGTATTTGTTTCGCTCTGGATAGACCTTATTACTTTTCCTCCCGGGCCTATTATTTCCCTGATCTTGTCAGGGTTCACCTTTATTGTAATAATGGCAGGAGCATGGGGGGATATCTTTTCACGGGGCTGGCTTAAGGCCGAAAGCATCTTATCGAGAATAAAAATCCTGCCTGTGCGTGCCTGCTCCAAGGCTTTTTCCATTATATTTTTTGAAAGCTCATGGATTTTTATGTCCATCTGAAGGGCTGTAATCCCGTCATGTGTGCCTGTTACCTTGAAATCCATGTCTCCGGAATGGTCTTCGTCACCTAAGATATCAGACAAGATTACAATGTTTTCACCCTCTTTTACCAGACCCATTGCAATTCCTGAAACGGGGGCTTTTATCGGAACCCCTCCGTCCATGAGGGCCAGTGTTCCGGAGCAGACAGTTCCCATGGATGAAGATCCGTTCGATTCAAGTACTTCAGATACAATCCGGATTGTATAGTCAAATTCTTCTTTGGATGGAAGAATTTTTTCGATGGCCCGTGTTGAAAGTCCGCCATGACCTATATCTCTCCGGCTTGGCCCTCCAAGACGTTTTGTTTCCCCTACCGAGAAAGGCGGAAAATTGTAATGGAGCATAAACGGACGTGATTCTTCCCCGCTTAATGTTTCCACTCTCTGCTCGTCGGGGCCGGAACCGAGTGTAAGCACGCCCAGAACCTGTGTCTCTCCGCGGGTGAAAAGAGCGCTTCCGTGGGGCCTTGGAAGAATGCCGACTTCACATGTAATAGGCCGTATCTCATCAAATTTTCTGCCGTCAAGACGGAGACCTTCCTTTATGATAAGATTACGGGTGGTTTTTTTCTGCAGATCATAAAAAATTTCAGAAAATTCATCCCTTCGGTCCGTAAAATCCAGTCCGAGTTGTTCAAACAGCTCGGCTTTTAGAGCGCGCAATGCGGAATGCCTCTCCATTTTTCCGGGAAGAAGCAGAGATTCCCTGATCCTTAATCCTGCAGCGGCTTCAATTTTTGTTGTAAACGCCGGGTCCTGCTGCTTTTCAGTAAAACTTCTTTTTGGAATCCCGTTTGTTTCCTTTAATTTGTTCTGAATCTCTATAATTGGTTGCATGGCTTCATGTCCGCGAAAGATGGCTTCAAGAATATCCTGTTCGGATACTATATTGCCACCGCCTTCAACCATTACAACACCTGTTTTTGAGCCTGCAACGATTATATTGATATCGCTGCCTTCACAGTCTTTTATTGTCGGGTTTATTATGTACTGACCATCTTTTCTGATGACCCTGACACTTGCAATCGGCCCGGCAAAGGGTATATCCGATATTTCAAGAGCGGCGGATGCTCCTATCATTGCAAGCACATCAGGATCGTTTTCATGATCCATGGAAATTACAGTTGCAATTATCTGGATTTCACAGCAGTAACCTTTTGGAAAGAGCGGCCTGATAGGCCGGTCGATAAGGCGTGAAGTAAGGGTCTCCTTTTCTGAAGGTCTGCCTATTTCGCGCCTGAAATAATTTCCGGGTATTCGTCCGGCGGCATATATTTTTTCCTGATATTCGACTGAAAGCGGCAAAAAATCGCCGGGACGTTCTTCATTCGAAGAAACAGCTGTAACAAGAACTATTGTATCGCCATATTGCACTACCACCGAACCGGAGGCCTGCTTGGCAAGCTTGCCTGCCTGAATACTTAGAGTTTTTCCCCCGACTTCGGCTTTAAATGTGTTTTCCATAAACATCTCCTCCATAGAAACGCCATGATCCGATCCGGAAAGATAGAACCGACCTGCTGTATGAACCTGGAAAAACCGTCTATTTCCTTAGCGGAATCCTGATAAAACAGGTGTTTTAAGCCGTTTTGGACTTATAAACTGCTGTTTAACCACAAATTGTCTTCCGGATAGTCAGAGATCAAGGTGATTTCAACAAAATTACCGGCAGGCATCTTTCTCCTGAATCAAAAGAATCTTTCTTTTGAATGGTTCAACAAAGGTATTTTCTATCTTCTCAGACCAAGTGAATCAATAATCGTTCTGTATCGTTGTACATCCTTGTTTTTGACATAATTCAAGAGCCTTCGCCTTTTTCCTACAAGCATGAGAAGTCCTCTTCTTGAGTGGTGATCCTTTTCATGAACTTTTAAGTGCTCGGTAAGATAAGTGATGCGGTGCGTTAAAAGCCCTACCTGAACCTCCGGAGAGCCAGTATCGCTTTCGTGCAACTTATATTTCTCAATCAACTGCTTTTTATCATCTGATTTTAAAACCAATTTCTTTTTGCCTCCTCTTATAGATCTAAAGTAAAATATTCATAAAACTGTTTGCTATTATTCTTAAAATTTGTGAAAGCGTGATATTTTTATACCGCTAAGCACTCAAAGTTCTAACAATATACATTTATCACGGTTAACAAACAACAAAATTATTTTGAACTATAGCTAACGTCTTAAATAACATTACAGAGTGATAGTATTTTATTCGGTCGCCATTTGCGTGAACGATTAAAGACGGCAAAATCCATATGTTCAAATGTTTCATAATAGGTATTTGTGG
>RPRI01000166.1 GCA_003818505.1 Desulfobacteraceae bacterium
ATGCCCGCCTGTTTCCAACCGTTGATGCGTCAGGATCTTTTTCCAGGAAAAAAGGTAGCGAGGATACGGGCGGCGGAAAAGAAACGGATTTTTACTCAGCAGGGTTCGATGCGGACTGGGAACTCGATCTGTTTGGGGGGACCCGCCGTTTGGTTGAGGCATCAACCGCAGACCTGCAGGCAAGCCGAGAAGATTTGCGGGATGTTCTGGTCTCGCTTCTTGCCGAGGTTGCCTTGAATTATGTTGAGGTTCGCTCCTTTCAGGCCCGGATTGAAGTGGCTGAGAAAAATCTTAATATCCAGAATGAATCATACCAACTGGCACAATTTCGTTACCAGGCAGGCCTGGCAAACGAGATTGCTGTTCATCAGGCAAAATACAACCTTGAAAACACACGTTCCAATATACCAACGCTCAAGGCCGCACTTGAGGAGACAATGAACCGCCTTGCTGTGCTTATGGGTGATAATCCCGGTACGGTCCATGCTGAATTGAAGGAACAGAAACCTGTTCCGGTATGCCGGCCGGATCTTGCTGTGGGGATACCCGCTGATGTATTGCGGCAGAGGCCAGACATCCGCCGGGCAGAACGCCAGCTTGCCGCACAAACTGCAAGAATAGGTGTGGCCACTGCTGAGATGTATCCTAAAATTAACCTTACGGGTTCGATAGGCTTTGAATCTCTGACGCTTGATAATTTGATTACTCCCGGCAGCAGAACGTATTCCTTCGGTCCACGTATCACATGGCCGATTTTCAAAGCCGGCTCGATCAGAAGCAATATCGAGGTGCAATCGGCGCTGCAGGAGCAGTATCTGATCCAGTACGAAACAGCCGTTCTCAATGCCATAGAGGAAGTGGAAAATGCGCTCGTGGCATACATGGAAGAGCAGAATCGCCGGCAGTCACTGAGCGATGCAAAGCGGGCCGCTTTACAGGCAGTAGCTTTGGCACAAGACATGTATAAGGCCGGATTGACGGATTTTACAAGTGTGCTGGATGCGCAAAGGTCGCTTCTGTCCTTTGAAGATCAGTTGATTCAGAGCGAAGGGAATATCATATCCAACCTGGCTCGCCTTTATAAAGCACTTGGGGGGGGCTGGACCTCTCTTGTGCCTGTAGATATCAATACGGAGTCTGATAAATAGGGTTTACCCGTAAACAAATTATAAACACAGCGGAGTTTCCAGTCTGGAAATAGGAATTTGAAGATATGAACAGTTTAAACAAGGAAAACAATTCCGATATCAACCGGACCTTGAATATTAATTCCAAATCAGGACGCGGCAAACACCTTATACGCTGGATTGTCTGGCTGTTAATCGCGGTTATGGCAGTATTTGCTGTGATAAAATTGGGAACAGGTAACAGCGCCGACAAGGTGGAATATAAGACGGAAAGCGTACAGCGCGGAGATCTCATTGTCAGTGTAGCCACAACCGGCACGCTTCAGCCGACCAATCAAGTCGAAGTCGGCTCTGAGCTTTCAGGAATAATAAGGACAGTCGAAGCGGACTACAACGACATTGTGAAAATCGGCCAGGTTCTGGCAAGACTCGATACTTCAAGGCTTGAGGCCCAGGTCCAACAGAGTAAAGCCTCACTGGAAGCGGCAATAGCCAAGGTGAGGCAGGTGCAGGCGACAGTTAAGGAAGCAGGCAGTTCACTGAACCGGCTGAAGCAGGTCGGAACATTGAGCGGTAACAGGTTGTCGTCTCAACAGGATGTCGATGCAGCGGAAGCGATTCTTGAACGTTCTCTGGCCGATGAAACATCAGCAAGAGCTTCTGTCTCGCAGGCTGAAGCCAATCTCAGGATTGTCCAGACTGATCTGTCAAAAGCAGTAATCTATTCGCCTATTAAAGGCGTAGTCCTGAAGCGTTCTGTTGAACCTGGGCAGACCGTTGCCGCATCGTTGCAGGCACCTGTTTTGTTCACACTTGCCGAAGATCTTACCAAGATGGAACTCCGCGTTGATGTCGATGAAGCCGATGTTGACAAGGTGAAGAAGAATCAAAAGGCCACCTTTACAGTTGACGGTTACCCGGATCGCGTTTTTACGGCTCAGATTACACAGGTCCGCTATGGATCAAAAATAGTAAGCGGTGTGGTAACTTATGAAGCCATACTGAAGGTTGACAATTCAGACTTATCACTGAGGCCGGGGATGACTGCCACAGCAAATATAGTGACAAATAAAATTGTAAATTCAGTTCTTATTCCGAATGCCGCCCTTCGTTTTACTCCTCCGGCAAAAGAGAATGAAACTTTATCCGGGAACAGCAGCATAATCGGCAAACTCTTTCCCCGACCCAGAAGACCACAGACAAAACTGAAAAAGGAGACAAAAGCCGACAGGAAAAAAGCAAGAGCCTGGATCCTGAAGGAAGGGCAGCTTTCCGAGGTTTCTATGATCATCGGCGAGAGCGATGGAATAATAACCGAAGTAATCAGCGGAGGTATTGATCCCGGAATGAAGGTTATTATTGACACGGTAAGGACCGGACAATGATCATGCCTCCTCCCGGAACCCGTGACATGTATCCTGTCATAGAGCTTAATGGTGTGACCAGGGTTTATGGATCCGGCGCGGCTGCTGTCAGCGCACTCCAGGGTATCGATCTGCGGATTGATCATGGCGATTTCATTGCTGTAATGGGCCCGAGCGGGTCCGGCAAGTCAACCTGCATGAATATACTGGGTTGCCTGGACACTCCATCATCAGGCACCTACAGATTTAAAGGGGTTGAAGTTGGAAACCTCTCCCGTGACCAGCGCGCCCTTTTGCGCCGTCATTATCTGGGATTTGTCTTTCAGGGATTCAATCTTTTGAACCGCACGTCCGCTTTGGAGAATGTCGAACTTCCTCTTATCTATCGCGGTATGCCTGCGACAGAGCGCCGGGAAATGGCGCACAAAGCTCTTGCAGCCGTTGGTCTCAGTGGCTGGGAAAACCACACCCCAGCAGAACTATCGGGCGGGCAGCAGCAACGTGTGGCAATAGCCCGTGCTATTGTTGCATCTCCTGAAGTGCTGTTTGCCGATGAACCAACAGGAAATCTCGATTCGGCCCGGAGCCGTGAAATCATGGAGCTTATGACCATTTTTAACCGTGACAGTTGCATTACCATAGTAATGGTGACCCATGATGCTGTTATGGCAGCATATGCAAAAAGGATTGTCCGGTTCATGGATGGGACCATTGACAAAGAGAAGCAGAATGGAGGGGTTAAAGAATAGTGTTTCTTGAAACGATACTTATAGCAATGCGCGAAATTCGCCGCAATGTCATGCGGTCATCGCTTACGATTCTTGGTATCGTTATCGGAGTTGCAGCCGTGATAACTATGGTGACTGTCGGTGACGGAGCAACGAAACAGGTAGCCTCTGAGATATCGAGCCTGGGAAGCAATCTGCTTGATGTGCGTCCCGGGCAGAGCTTCCACGGACCCGGCGGAACCCGGTCAGGCGCTCCGATGTTTAAAATAGCCGATGCGGAAGCCATTGAAAGAGATGTTTCCGGACTTGCAGGTGTGGCGCCTATTACCGGCAGGTCGGTTCAGGCTATTTACGGAAACGAAAACTGGGCCACGAATATTACGGGCAGCAACAATAACTTCCTGATGGTGAGGAACTGGGTACTGTCCGACGGGCGCCAGTTTACCGACGGGGAATTAAGGGCCGGTGCGGCAGTATGCATCATCGGTAATACAATCAGTAAACAGCTTTTCGGAGAACAGGACCCTGTGGGACGCACAATCCGCCTCGAAAAAATTTCGTGTCAGGTTGTTGGCGTGCTTAAATCCAAAGGGCAGTCGGGCTTCGGAACGGATCAGGATGATTTTGTTCTGATGCCACTGCGTACTGTACAGCGGCGAATCGTGGGGAATAATGATATCAATTCTATCTCAGTATCGGCAAAAGACGGTGTTTCCACAGAAAAGGTGAAGGAGGATATTGAGCGGTTGCTGCGTGAACGGAGACATCTCGGGAAAAAAGAAGAAGATGATTTTAATGTCAGGGATATGCAGGAAATTGTCAAAACATTGACCGGAACAACACGCTTACTCACAGCCCTTCTCGGAGCGGTGGCTGCGGTCAGCTTGCTGGTTGGAGGAATTGGTATAATGAACATCATGCTGGTCTCGGTTACGGAACGGACACGTGAAATAGGTATCCGTCTTGCATTAGGCGCCATGGAGAAGCAGGTTCTTATGCAGTTTCTAATCGAGGCGGTTGTTCTTTCCTGCTTTGGAGGCATAATCGGAATAATTCTCGGAATCGCGGCTTCTGCCGCCGGTGCGGGCGCTCTTAAGGTGCCATTTCTTCTCAATATCGGAATTATTGCCGTTTCATTTGTATTCTCAGCGGGTGTTGGTGTTGTGTTCGGTTATTTCCCGGCAAGAAAGGCGGCGCATCTTGATCCCATAGAAGCACTGCACCATGAATAACAAAACAATTTAAAAAAGCTCCAATCGGAACATTATTCTGATAATCACCTTAGACCCAGAGATCACTCAAAAGGGCTATTTGCCGGTTGTGGCCGGATCAACTTTTAGTGCCCCGTGTAATTGGAGCACAGTAGGGTCCTTCGGGTATAACAGCCACGGATCGGCCTTCATATATAAGCCTGTCCAATAGATCCTGTACTCTTTGCTGAACGCAATCCTCAGATGCATGTATGCCGTTAACATTAAGCCTTGTCAAATCTGAAGAGCTGAGACCATCGGTTACAAAGATCAGATTGTCGTCTCCGACATGCTGCAGAGCTTTGGTCTGCATCTGGAATTGCCACTGGTCCTTTATAATAAGATTGCTGCTCTCTATGTGACCCAGAAACGCCCTCCATCTCCCTGAATATTCATGCATTAAATTCCGGTATTCACTGCTCCCTATGCCTTCACAACAGCTTCCAACAGAAATAACTACACCCCCTCTCTTGACTGTCGGCAGACAGGAGACCATTCCCTTTATGCATTGGTAGAAGGTAGCGTCCAGCGGGAGCCCCCCGCTGGAAGTTAGAACTACGTCTCTTTCCTGTTCAACCACAGGGCACGCGTTTTTACTTACAAGCCTGCAGGTTGTATCATGAGATGCTTCCAGATCGCCTGCAATAGCTTCTACGACCCGGCGCTTTCTGTCCACCACGAGATTGATGCAGAAACCAACATCAGCCTTTCGGGCAATTGAAAGCGATTCGTAATGAAGCGGATTTCCTTCCAGCTGTCCATTTCTTGCAGCAGTATTGTTCAAAAAGGTGAAACTGTGAAAAGCTTTTACAGTTTCCAGGGAGCATAATCCCGGGCATATTGCCTTTCGGCCGCCAGAGAAGCCCGCCATGAAGTGCGGTTCCACCAGCCCTGTTATTATGCGGAAATCCGCTTCCAAAAAATAGCGGTTCAATTCTATCGGACGCTCTGCCCCGCTTGTCCCGTTTATAGTTATAATTTCGTCTGGTTTGTCTGCCCGGTGATCTATGATGCGGTATCTTTCACATACTTCGGGTCCAAACATGTGCTCCCGTTCAGCGGCTGTACTCTGCCTGTGCATACCAGTGGCAATGAGGATGATTATGTTATTTCTCGGCACAGCCGCTTTCTCAATCTCCTCAAGCACGGTATCGATAAAATCGGCGTATGGGACAGGTCTTGTTATATCTGAGACCACAATAACCGCCGACTGTACACCTGATTTTCTCAGCTTTTCTGATAAAGGCGGGCTATTTACAGGATTTCTAAGGGCATTTTGGACCAGACTACGGGCATCTTTTTCCGGTTTCCTGTAAGATGTGTGGTATACAGCAGCATCGTCAGGCACTTGAATCTCAACATGTCTGCTGTTGTATTGAATATTAACCAGCATGATTTACATTCTCCATTGTCGTAGCTTATCAATTCGATAATTGGGCGTTGGTAATAAGCGGAAAGCTTTCCATATATTGCCATATTAGCAATAGCTCATGTATAAAACAATTGAATTTTCAATATATTAAGGATATTGATTTTTAAAAGGAAATCAATAAATGATTTATGTAAAAATCCGTTGGGAAAATTTATGACGGAGTATTCGGATGTCAAAAAGCAGGGCGGGGCAAATAATTTATCTATGAAAAAAAACGTAACTGATTCCGGTAAAACCAACCTGATTACGGCGGTTGTGGCTGATAGAAACGGCAAAATATTCGAGCTCGAAGGATATGCCGCGGTTGGTATGGCGGCGGATAATTTTACCGCCCTTTCAACAGGCAGCACCATAAATATGCCTTATGGCGGAGAGTTCATGCTTCTGCCGGACAGAAGCCCGGTTTTATTTAACCTGGAAACAAAGAGGCTTGAAACATTAAAAGAAAATCCATACTCACCGGGCGAGCCCGTATTTCCGGTAGCGGCATTCAATTCACCCGGGTATGTAATTTCCCATGTAAGCGCATACAGGGAGAAGAAAGCGGCAAAACATCTTCCTCTTTTTTCATATGGAGCCGTGGGCTGGCACAGGAATGGTTTCAGAACAGCCGTTATCCTTGTTGACAGCGAAAAGAGGCAGGACTTAAGGCTGATGCCGCTTGAAAAAATCATCGCCGGCGCCCGGGCAATGAAAAAAAAAATGCCGCATAACAGGCTGCGCGACCATATTGAAAACTGCGCCTTGAAATACGGATGCCCTGCCGCAAAAAACTTCTTCCTGGGGCGTTATGAGGCACCTCTTCCGACTTCAAAAAACTGCAACGCGCGCTGCATAGGCTGCATATCGCTCCAGACAGACAGCGAAATAAGAAACAGCCAGGAGAGGATTTCTTTTACGCCATCTCCGGAAGAAATTTCAGAAATTGCGCTTGAGCATATAAGGAAAGTTAAAAGGAGTGTTGTAAGTTTCGGGCAGGGATGCGAGGGCGATCCTCTCCTTGCGGCTCATGTTATTGAACCTGCAATAAAACTGATCCGTTCCGAAACCGGCGGCGGAACAATCAACATGAACACGAACGGAAGCCTGCCGCAAACAATGGAAAGGCTTTTTGATGCCGGTCTCGACAGCATCCGTGTCAGCATGAACAGTGTCAGGAAAGAATGTTATGATGCATACTTCCGCCCCAGAAGCTATCTTTTCTCAGATGTCATAAAAAGCGTGGACAAGGCGCTTGACAGGAAGATATTTGTTTCAATCAATTACCTTAACTGCCCCGGTTTTACAGATTCCGCCGAAGAACAGGAGGCTCTTTTTTCTTTTCTTAAAAATCATCCTGTTGATTTTATACAGTGGAGAAACCTGAATTTTGATCCTTTGAGATACTGGAAAATAATGTCGGGAGTCACTTCAATGAGCGCTCCGGTCGGAATAACGGAACTGCTTTCCATGATAAGAAAAGAGTTTCCGGATACAAGGCACGGATACTTTAATCCGCCAAAAGAAAGATTTTGAAGCCTTAGCAAAAGTAATATTTTACCACGAAAGGCACGAAGCGCCTGAAGGAAATAAAAAACACCTTTTTCAAATTTTTAAGAATCCAATAATCCTGATGAACTCGTAAAAAGTCATATGTGAACGAATTTGAGATTTTTGAGAAATAGATTTTTAAAGAACTTAAGCGTTGAAAATCACAAGCTGTTTGATCCCGCCTTGGGCGGGAGAGTTCTTGTGATTTAGCGAAGTGATTTAAAAATCCCCAAAAAGCTCATTAGTAAGTTAGAAATTATTTCCGGACGGAAATAATTTCGTAAACTTACTTATCCCGTTTATCGGGGTTAAGAGAGTATATTTAGACTTTTTACGAGTCCATCAATCCTGCATTGCGTAAAACGATAACTCTATTCCAGCTGCTTTAAAGCCGTCGAAATTCCTTGACAGAAAAGGCGCATCCCATTAAATCTGTGACCTCCGGAAAAAACAAAGCATAAAGAAATTTAATAGGGAGATAAATAAAATGACAGATTTTAACTATCGGGATATGTTGCCCCTGGGGAAAGACACAACCGAATACAGACTGCTCACGGACAAGTTCGTTGCGACTTCCGATTTTGAAGGAAAAACAATTGTAAAAATCTCACCGGAAGCGCTTGCTTTGCTTGCCGAAGAAGCATTTAAGGATGTATCGCACCTTTTAAGGCCCTCACATCTGAAACAGCTTTCGGGTATATTTAAAGATCCTGAATCTTCCGAAAACGACAGGTATGTTGCCCTCGAAATGATCAAAAACGCCGTTATTTCGGCTGAGGGTATTTTCCCCCTCTGCCAGGATACAGGTACCGCTATCGTGATGGGCAAGAAGGGCCAGCAGATCTGGACCGGTTTTTCGGATGAGGAGGAGATTTCAAGAGGTGTCTTCAATGCTTACATCAATAATAATCTCAGGTACTCGCAGAACGCGCCGCTTTCCATGTTTGAAGAAATAAACACGGGTTGCAACCTGCCTGCCCAGATCGAGCTTTATGCTACAGAAGGCGATTCTTATAAATTTCTCTTCATAGCAAAAGGTGGCGGTTCAGCCAATAAGACTTTTCTCTTTCAGGAAACAAAAACGATACTTACCCCGGAAAAGCTTCTCGATTTCATGAAGGCAAAAATGAAAACCCTGGGAACGGCGCCCTGCCCTCCATATCATCTCGCCTTCGTTATTGGAGGCACTTCGGTCGAGTTTAACTTGAAAACCCTCAAACTTGCCACAGCAGGTTATCTTGATTCTCTTCCGGTAAAGGGAGATGCTGCGGGGCATGCTTTCAGGGATCCCGAACTTGAAGCAAAACTTTTAAAAATTTCCCGGGAACTTGGGATTGGCGCGCAGTTCGGAGGTAAATATTTCTGCCTTGACACAAGAGTGATCCGGCTTCCTAGGCATGGAGCCTCATGTCCCATCGGCCTTGGTGTAAGCTGCAGCGCCGACAGGAACATAAAGGCAAAGATCACAAAAGAAGGAATCTTTCTTGAAAAACTTGAAAAAGACCCCTCAAAATATCTTCCGCAGATAAAAGAATCCGAAACCGGGGCAATCTCAATCGATCTTGACAGGCCCATGGATGAAATAAGGAACATACTTACAAAATATCCTGTTGCGACAAGGCTCCTTCTTTCAGGAAAAATTGTGGTCGCAAGAGATATAGCGCATGCAAAATTAAAAGAACGCCTCGATAGGGGGGAAGGCCTTCCGCAATATTTCAAAGATCATATCATATATTATGCAGGCCCCGCAAAAACTCCCAAGGGTTATCCGTCCGGCTCTTTCGGGCCGACGACTGCGGGAAGGATGGATTCCTATGTTCCGGAATTCCAGAAGAACGGCGCATCCATGGTAATGCTTGCAAAGGGAAACAGGGCTAAAATTGTAACTGACGCATGCAATAAATACGGAGGCTTTTACCTCGGTTCGATAGGAGGCCCGGCTGCAAGGCTCGGAAAGGAATGTATAACCAAAATCGAAACAGTGGAATACCCTGAACTTGGTATGGAAGCCATATTTATGATCACGGTAAAGGATTTTCCTGCATTTATAATAGTTGACGATAAGGGAAATGACTTTTTTGAAAAACTGCTCGGATGAAAAAAAGCGGAAGCTTTGAATAATATGCGCTTTGGGGCTGGTACAGGCAATCGGTTTTGCCATTTTGCAAGAATTTGTTAAAAAACATTACAACGCCCCCTGATTTTCAACAAAGAGACACAGGCAGAGACAAAATAAAGGCTCCGTGGACGTATATCCCCTGGGGCTGTCCAGGTCTAATGGGAGCAGATCTGCTGCCGTTGACGAAATCTTAACTCCGATATTGCTAAACGGTAAAACCGATTGCCTATCCCAGCCCCTTAATCAGATATTATGCAAAGTTCTCAATGCTTACTTCTTTTTCAGAGACTCCGCATAGATTTCTATAGGATGTTTAACGGCTATTTTTTCATTTGCCTTTGACAGCATATCGGATATCTGGATCATGCATGCCGGACAGCCTGTTGCAACAACCCCGGCTCCGGAGGTTTTTATATTTCCGGTTTTTCGTTTTCCGATGTCAGCCGAAATTTCATAATACTGCAGATTAAAGCTCCCGCCCATGCCGCAACACCAGTCGGATTCCGGCATCTCCCTGAATGTATATGCGTTGTTCGACCGTATCAATATTCTGGGTTCGGCATATACACCTATCGATTTTTTGAGATGGCAGGGATCATGGTAGGTAATTATGGTTGTATCGTCCTGATTTATTAAAATCTTTTCTTCATCTTGAGCTTTGACGCCGATTTTTGAAACAAGGAACTGATTTATATCAAGTGTTTTAAAGGATATTTTCTCGACTTTTGATTTCAGATCATTGTCCGGGCCGGTATTAACCATGAGCGGCCAGATTTTTTTTATCGTCGATGTGCATGTTGCGCATGCCGTAACAAGATAGTCGAAGCCGGCAGATGAATATTTTTCAATATTGTGAATCAAAAGTCTTTCAAACGATTCGGCATCTCCGGAAGAGATCGCCGGAATACCGCAGCATCCCTGTCCTTCAGGAATAAAAACCCCGATACCGTGAAAGGAAAAAATATCCAGCGCGGCCTGCGCCACATTCGGATAAATTTTATCTATAAGGCATCCGGTAAAAAAGGCGACCTTTATTCCAGAACTTCCGGCAGGAGTATTCATGGAGGGTACAATCCTGTGAAACGGAACATGTGCAAGAGGCACAAAGTGCCGGTCTTTTAAAATTGGTGAAGCAATGCGGCTGCATGAAGTGCCTAAAATATCGCTCTCA
>RPRI01000167.1 GCA_003818505.1 Desulfobacteraceae bacterium
AAAATAATTTTACTCCGGATATGCAGGTGATATGGGCAGGTGATTTCAATGTCGCTCCAAAGCCTATTGATGTTTATGATCCTGCGAAATTATCCGGTAGCGTCGGTTATCATCCCAAGGAGCATGAAGCCTTGTCGAATGTTATGAAATGGGGATTTACCGATGTATATAGAATTCACAAGCCCGATGAAAAGGAGTTTACTTTCTGGGATTACCGGATTCCTAATGCGGTTAAAAGGGGTCTCGGCTGGAGGCTCGATCATGTATGTGCCACGAAAAGTCTTGCTGAAAAATCCATTAAAGCATGGATAGATCAAGGGCCGCGCCTTGCGGAAAGGCCGTCCGATCATACATTTATTGTCGCAGAGTTTAAGCTTTAAATAAAAAAAAGTGAAGAGTTAAAAGTGAAGGAAAGGATTCGAAGGTCCAAGGATTCAAGGGTTCAAGGGGCAAAAGCAAAAAAACTTTAATTGTTTCGTCATTCCCGTGAAAACGGGAATCCAGAAACCGGGAACCTGATTTATTATAATCCGCAGGTCCGCCTTTGGCGAACCTGCGGGCGTCATAAGGAGTGGGCTTATAGATTTTTTCACTTGAACCCTTGAATCCTCGAATCCTCGACCCCTTAGACTTATTCGATGTCTGAAGTTCGAACCATAAACCAGAGACCAGAAACCACAAACCTATCTGCCGGTTTTACCCGTTTTTCTTTTCGAACTCTTTCATGAACCCGGTAAGCGCCCTGATTGCATCCAGTGTTGTTGCGTTATATATTGACGCCCGGCAACCACCGACGGAACGATGTCCTTTTAATCCGCCTAATCCGTTTTGGGTAGCTTCCTTGATAAATTTTCCTTCAAGCTCTTCATTAGGGAGCCGGAAGGTCACATTCATCAGTGAGCGGCTCCCTTTTTCAGCGGTTCCTTTATAAAAGGCGCCAGAATCGATGGCGTCATATAAAAGCCCGGCTTTTTCCTTATTGATCTTCTCGATTTTATCAAGCCCTCCGATTGTCTCCTCCAGCCATTTCAGGACAAGCTGAATCAAATATATCGAAAAACAGGGCGGAGTATTGTATAGTGAATTCGATGAAGAAAAGGTGGTGTATTTCAGCATTGACGGAAGATTGTCAGGAACCATTTTAAGTAGATCGTCACGAATTATCACCAGGCAGACACCGGCAGGGCCGATGTTTTTCTGAGCGCCGGCATATATCAGGCCGAACGGTTCGGGGTCGAACGTCCTGCTCATTATATCGGATGACATGTCTGCTATAAGAGGAATGCTCCCGGTATCCGGGAAGCCTGCCCACTGGGTCCCCTTTATCGTGTTGTTGGATGTAATGTGGACATAAACCGCATCGCTGTTAAATTTAACGTTCCCGGGAATATACGAATAATTTTTATCTTTGGAAGATGCGACTACCTTGACTTGCCTGCCGAGTATCTGCGCTTCTTTTATGGCTTTGGCGGCCCATGTACCCGTATCAACATAATCGGCAGTTTTGCCTTCGGGGAGCAGGTTCATCGGGATCATGCTGAACTGAAGGCTTGCGCCACCCTGGAGAAAAAGAACATGGTAATTATCCCCCAGTTTTAAAAGTCTTTTTGTTCTTGTAACAGCGTCGTTGATAACCTCATCAAATAATTTTGACCTGTGGCTTATTTCGGTTATAGACATGCCGGATCCAGCGAAATTCAGGAAAGATTCCTTTACTTCTTCAAGCACAATTAAGGGCAGAGCTGCCGGCCCTGCGTTAAAATTACAAATTCTGTTCTCCTTCATATGCAGCCTCCGTTTATTTATAAGTTTATTCACATTTAAATGAGAATTAATATTTTTTTTTCAAGTCTCTAATTCAGCAGATTGAGGTTTGCAAGTCAACCAGTATTTTATTATTTTATTGATTATAATGTCGATTATCGACTAAAAGTAACTGTTCTGCCAGGAGAATGATGGACGGACCAATTACGGAATCATCAATGATGAGGAATAAATAGCATGAAAATTTTCAAATATCCTTCTAAAGAAGCCGAAGCAAGACTTCTTTCCATTATTAACAGGGTGCTTTCTTATAACCGTAAAGACCATCTGAGTGTCAGCCGTATTCTTGAAGACGTGAGAAAAAACGGGGACAGGGCGCTTATTGATTACATCCGGAAGTTCGATTCACCTTCCATGGGGACTGATTCTCTGAAAGTTACACGTGAGGAGGTCGATTCTGCTTCAAAGAAGGTTGGAAAGACATTTACCGCGTCATTGAAACGGGCGGCAATGCAGATAGAATCTTTCCATAAACAGCAAACCAGATTGTCCTGGATCAACAATGAAAGAAGCGGTGCGTTTCTGGGGCAGATTATCATTCCTGTTGATGCAGCCGGAATTTATGTTCCGGGCGGAAAGGGCGGTAAAACACCTCTTGTCTCATCGGTACTCATGGGAGCTATACCAGCCAGGATTGCCGGGGTTCGCCGGATAGTGATGGTTACGCCTCCAACTAAAGACGGGTATGTAAATCCGTATCTTATTGTTGCGGCAAAGATGGTCGGCGTTGATGAGATATACAAGGCCGGAAGCGCCTGGGCTATTGCAGCGCTTGCTTACGGGACAGAGACGATTCAAAAAGTGGATGTAATAGTCGGGCCGGGAAACATATATGTGACACTTGCAAAGAAAATGGTATCGGGGACAGTCGGAATTGATATGACGGCCGGGCCAAGCGAGATCCTGGTCATTGCGGATAAAAGCGCAGTTCCTGAATATGCGGCTGCCGATCTTCTTTCGCAGGCTGAACATGATGCGCTTGCTTCCGCAATACTTGTTACCGATTCAATGGAAACAGCAGATGCTGTAAACGCGGCTGTTAAGGCTCAGATAAAAAAACTGGAGAGAAAAGATATTGCCGAAAAATCCATTTCTAAATATGGGGCAATTATGATTGTGCCCGATATTTTATCTGCCATAGAACTTTCAAACAGGATAGCCCCCGAGCATCTTGAGCTTCAGATTGAGAATCCTTTTGAATATATAGGAAAGATAAGAAACGCTGGAGCGGTATTTCTCGGGAATTACACTCCTGAACCGGTAGGAGATTATATTGCCGGACCTAACCATGTTCTTCCCACGGCGGGTACGGCAAGATTTTCCTCGGCTCTTTCTGTTGATAATTTTATCAAGAAAACAAGCCTGATAAGTTATTCAAAGGATGCGTTTTTCAGGGAAGCAAAGGATATTATCTGCCTTGCTGAAACTGAAGGATTGGGCGCTCATGCTGACTCGGTCAGGATCAGGCTGAAAGAGAAATTAAATAGTTTGTTTCCATCAAATAAAAACAAAGTAAAAAGAAACAGGCTACCGGGATGAAAGGCGGCAGGAAAAAGGAAAAACCTTCTCTGCTCTCGCCGACTGAGTCCATATTAGAGAGCATATCTGACGGCGTTTTCACCGTGGACATGGACTGGTGTATCTCATCATTCAACCGTGCAGCGGAGGAGATTACCGGGGTATCGCGCAAGGAAGCTATAGGCCGGCGCTGTTCCGAGGTATTCCGCTCCAGCATGTGCGGGCCCGATTGCGCGCTTCAGCAAACGCTGAAGACCGGCAAACCGGTTATCGGCAAGTCCGGATATATCATTGATGCGGACGGTAACCGTATTCCCATCAGTGTATCCACGGCCGTGCTGAGAAATTCGGAAGGCCATGTGACAGGTGGAGCGGAAACATTCCGGGACCTGAGCGATGTTGAAGCATTGCGCCGTGAATTGGACGGAAAATACATGGTCGGAGATCTTGTGAGCCGAAGTCCTCTCATGCAGAAAGTATTTGAGGTACTGCCTGCCATCGCAGCCAGCCCGAGCACGGTTCTGATTCTGGGCGAGACAGGAACAGGCAAGGAGCTGGTGGCGCGGACCATCCATGAACTGAGCCCGGTATGTAACGGCCCGTTTGTAGCAGTAAATTGCAGCGCCCTTCCTGATACACTGCTCGAATCGGAGTTGTTCGGATATAAAACGGGCGCCTTTACAGGCGCAAACAAGGACAAGCCCGGTCGTTTTTCTCTGGCAAGGGGCGGGACTCTTTTTTTAGACGAGATCGGCGAGATCAGTCCTGCGCTCCAGGTCAGACTTCTGCGTGTTCTGCAGGAAAAGGCATACGAGCCGCTGGGAGCGACCCGCTCTGAAACTACGGATGCCCGTATTTTAGTAGCGACCAACAAGGATCTGACCGAACAAACCCGAAAGGGAGCTTTCAGGGAGGATCTGTACTATCGTGTGAATGTGGTACGTGTTGAGCTGCCGCCGCTTCGCCGGAGAAAAGAGGATATCCCTCTCTTGGTGGAGCAGTTTGTTGAGAGGTTTAATCGTTTGCAGGGCAAAGCAATCGAGGGGATCGAGGCAGAGGCGATTTCCCTGCTCATGGCTCACCACTGGCCCGGAAATGTGCGTGAACTGGAAAATGTAATTGAGCGGTCCTTTATCATGTGCAGCGGAGGCTTCATCGGCATAGGGCATCTTCCGGAGGAGCTTAAGACTCAAGGCCTACCGGGAGGAGCAGGTTCTGATGTGAAGTCATTCCATAATCTCATAGATACACAGTCGATCCGAACCGCCCTGGAGAGGAACGATTTCAGCCGTCTGGCAGCCGCGAAGGAACTCGGCATTCACAAAACCACACTTTTTCGCAGAATGAAAAAGCTGGGCATCTCCCTCCCCAAGTTTGACGGGCGCTCCCGCCGGAAACAGATACAGTAGCGATAATGCACCTATCTGAAAGGGTTACAGTAGCGTTACAGCTATCAAGTTGCTTATGACCTCCTCTCCATCAAATATTCTATACCATGTATTTACAGTATGTTAAATGTTTTAAGCGATACATGCCAATGAATGGCACGATGCTTGCTGTAATGATATTCATGAACGATGAACAGGACACCGGATTATGAAAACAGCATTTGCATATTGGGATAACCGGATTGCGCCGGTCTTCGACATTGCCCGGCAGATTCATGTTGTAGAGACCGAGTCGGGACGAATAATTACAGAAACAGAGGAAATTATAGCAAATGATCTGCCGGCCAGGAAGGTTTTTCGCATAATCGAGCTTGGTGTCAGCACGCTGGTCTGTGGCGCTATCTCCAGGCAGCTGCAATCTATGGTTATGGCTTCAGGAATCCGTGTAATATCGTTCGTGGCAGGTGACCTGCGCAAGGTTATCAAGGCCTGGATCGATGGTAATCTTGAGAGCGGGAAGTATGCAATGCCTGGTTGCTGCAGGCGCTATGCAATGTCACCGGAGATGAGGGGTATTAATAAGGAGGTACAACTGATGAATGGAAGAAAACGCGGGGGAATGGGCCAGGGCGCAGGACAAGGCCAGGGACAGGGGCAGGGCGGAGGCCAGGGTCAGGGCAAGGGCGGACAGGGTAGGGGACGCTTAGGCGGTCCTATCACAGGAGGCGCAGGAGGTACCTGCGTGTGTCCGAAATGCGGGAATCGCGAACCTCATGAACGTGGGGTGCCATGCCTGCAGAAGCAGTGTACGAAGTGCGGTACCGCTATGACAAGAGAGTAAGGAAAAACGAAAGGAGGATATTGCCATGCCAGGAGGAAATGGAACCGGACCTATGGGAATGGGTTCAATGACTGGACGCGCAGCAGGTTTCTGTGCAGGGTTTGAAATGCCGGGATATGCTAACGCGCCGGCAAGACGCGGGTTTGGTGTTGGTTATGGCAGAGGCCGTGAATTCAGAGGCCGCAATGCAGGTCGTGGATTTCGCCATATGTTTAAAGCAACAGGATTGCCGGGATGGATGAGCTTTGGAGGATACGATGCACCATATCAGGGCTCTGATCCAGACTTTGAGAAACAGACGCTTAAGAACCAGATTAATGCCCTGCAGTCGGAGCTGGAGTTTATAAAGAAGCGCCTTTCCGAGATCGAAACTGCATCGGAATAGCTGACAACCTGCCTGTGCGGCGTATGCCTGTTTGATTCTATTGTAAAGACATGCAGCATATCTGGCAGGTCGGAATCTCTAAAGCGAGCGCGCCGATCTGATGGACGGCGCGCTCGCTTATTGCCACGGATACTTTATGAAGACCTGATTCGGTTTGCGTCAGGATTTGGAAGATTAAGGAGATTGTGCTTATGCCAGGATATGACGGAACAGGACCGAAGGGGGAGGGTCCCATGACCGGCAGAGGCGGCGGTTATTGCCTTCTGAAAATTCCCCCAAGCCCCGATGAGCCCAAAACAGGATTCGTCGGACTATCCGGAAAGCCGGTGGCTCTTTTACATAGGAAGCCAAGATGCAAAAAAGGAAATATTAAGCGCGTTGGCAAGGAAGATTGACCGATGGGAGATAAAAAATATCTGTTTGGCCCTGTACCTTCCCGTAGGTTCGGTCGATCGCTGGGAGTTGACCTGACCCCTTATAAGACATGCAGTCTGGATTGTGTGTTCTGCCAGTTGGGGCGAACTACGAATAAAACGGTAACCCGTGAAGAATACGTCAAAACGGATGCGGTAATTGCAGAACTTGATGAGTGGCTGGAAAGAGAAGGTCAAGCGGACTATATTACCCTTGCCGGTTCAGGAGAACCTACGCTTCATTCCCACTTTGGGGAAATTCTGGAATATGTACGTAAAAAAAGCATAATCCCTGTTGTTCTCCTGACCAACGGCACAATGCTGCAATTTCAGGAAGTACGGGATGCTGCTGCTTGTGCCGACATAGTAAAGATCTCTTTAAGCGCCTGGGATCAGGCTTCTTACGGATGGGTGAATCGCCCCCACCGACAATTGCAGTTTGATCAGTTAATTGAAGGCCAAAAGGCTTTCCGTGCTCAATTTAAAGGACAGTTGTGGCTGGAGGTTTTCCTTGTGAGAGGGATAAATTCGATTCCTGCAGATGTTCAAAAAATCGCTGCCCTTGCAGAGGAGATAACTCCGGATCGTATCCAGCTCAATACGGCTGTTCGTCCGCCTGCGGAGGATTTTGCCGCACCGCTGTCCAAAGAACGTATTGAGGAGTTAATCAATCTGTTTTGTCCTGCTGCGGAGATTATTCCGGAGTTTGAGATAAAAAATGGAGACCATGTTCATGTTAGCCAGGAGGAAATATTTTCCATGTTGAAAAGACGGCCGTGTACGGCGAACCAGATTGTGGAGATATTCGGCATGCATCTCAACGAGGTGTCAAAATACCTCGGAAATCTGATGAGTACCGGTAAAATACGTATGGAATTAAAAAACACATCTGTATATTACGCAGCTAAAACCCAGGAGTAGAAAGGCTATGCCCTTATATGAATGTAAACATAGGAGAAAATAAAGATGAAAATTGCCGTAAGCAGTAATGGAAAAGATTTAAATTCACTGATAGATCCGCGTTTTGGCAGGTGTGCCTATTTTATAATTGCAGAGACAGATGATATGAGTTTTGAGGCCTTTGATAATGAAAGCATTGCTCTTGGTGGAGGCGCAGGCATTCAATCGGCACAGTTTGTAGCATCCAAAGGTGCGGTAGTTGTAATAACCGGTAATTGCGGCCCCAATGCAGTTCAGGCCCTTTCTGCCGCCCGCGTTGAGATTTTTTTGGGGCAGTCCGGGACGGTCAGAGAGTCTATAGAAAAGTACATGAAGGGGGATATGAAATCTGCGAGCAAACCTAATGTAGCCGATCATTATGGTATGGGGGGAGGCGGAGCAGGTATGGGCCGTGGTATGGGTAGAGGCCTGGGTATGGGCGGAGGCATGGGGATGGGCGGTGGCAGAGGCATGGGCCGTGGAATTGGCGGCTCAGGATCGAAAAGTTCAGCACAGCCAAACGCCACTCAATTATCCGGGGAGGAAGAACTGAAGAACCTTAAAAATTTAGCAGATGAGATGCGCAGGCAGATCGAACAGATTGAATCAAGAATCAACACCTTTGAAAAGAAATAGAAATTGCGCATTTGCGTGGGAATATAAAAATATAAACAAACGGCAGATATTAGGACACAGATTCACACAGTTGAACACAGAGAGAATAGCTATTCAGGAGCCGGAATTCAGGAGTCAGAAGAAAAAGGAAACCTGCTTTGGTTCTGGTAATAAAGACAACAATGATGATCAGCGTTGATCGGTGGTTGAGCAGTTACAATAAATGAAATGAGCAGCTGTTATGGTTCAGGGACAATAATCGGAGGATAGGATCTTATGGCAGAAGGAAATTGCAGTCAGCAGGAACAGCATCAACAGCAGGATGCAGATATAAAGGAAAGATTGGGCCGGATAAAAAACAAGATATTGGTCATGAGCGGGAAAGGGGGTGTAGGCAAGAGCAGTATTTCGGCCTATCTCTCGGTGGCTTTGGCGAAAAGGGGCTACAAAGTTGGCCTTATGGATGTGGATCTTCACGGTCCCAGTATCCCGCGCATGCTTGGTCTTCAAGGAAGTGTCGGACCGGCCGTCAAAGAGGGAAAGGCCCACGCGGTCAAGTACATTCAAAATATGGAGGTTATTTCCATTGAATCGCTTATGGGAGAAAATAAGGATGCGGCTATGATCTGGAGGGGGCCGCTTAAGATCGGCGTTATAAGACAGTTCATATCAGATATTGAGTGGTCGGATCTTGACTACATGATAATCGATTCTCCTCCCGGCACGGGCGATGAACCCCTGACCGTGGCACAGACCATACCCGATGCAATGGCCCTGGTTATAACTACGCCTCAGGAGATTTCATTGGCAGATGTGCGAAAGTCCATCAATTTTTGCCGCCAGGTTAATATGAAAATATTAGGCCTTGTTGAAAACATGAGCGGTCTTAAATGCCCTCACTGCGGAGAAATGATTGAAATATTCAAGACGCACGGAGGAATGCTTACAGCAAAAAAGGAGGGCCTGAGGCTTTTGGCGACTTTGCCCTTTGAACCGGATGTGGTATCTAACGGCGACACAGGAGATATGCGTATTCTGGATAACAATAAGCTCCTGATTACTCAGGAGTTCAACAAAATGGTGGATGAGATCGTGAAATTGACTGAGGCCGAAAAACGGCAGGATGCAGGATCATAAATCACTCAACATGACAACCGGGTGAGGAAGCTTTGATGAGTAAAGATTTTGATGCTTTTGTTGAAGATTTACAGGATAAGATTTTTCAGGAGACGAGAGCAGCCTACGGCGATGTTGCGTTTCAAAGATGGCTTAAGCCGTTATATCTGGGCACTATGGATAACCCCGACGGATATGGGTGTGTCACAGGGGCGTGCGGTGATACCATGCAGATTTTTTTGAAATTTGAAAATGATAAAGTCAAAAAAATATCGTTTCATACCGATGGGTGCGGATCAAGCGCAATTTGCGGATCATTTGCCGCGGAGATGGCTCTCGGAAAGACAACTGACGAGATAGTTGAAATCACGGGAGAGAAAATTCTCAAGGTCCTGGGCAGTTTCCCGAAAGAGGATCAGCACTGCGCCTTTCTTGCTGCGGGAACTCTGCAGGAAGCCCTGAATGACTATATGATAAGGCAGGTTAAAAATGGATGAGCTGTGCCGGGGCGCATCGATAAAAACACATGCGGCAGCGAAAGCGAGACCGATCTTTGCACCCTTTTAACAGCCCTGTATCTATACGATAAACAAGGAGTAAATGATGATTATCAGCATAGCAAGCGGAAAAGGCGGCACAGGAAAGACGACTGTTGCCACCAACATGGCCGTATCTCTTGGAGGTGATGTTCAGCTCTTGGACTGTGACGTGGAAGAACCCAACGCCCACCTTTTCATACATCCTGTGATCAGCGAGGTTAGGACCATTACCACCCCTGTTCCCGAGGTGGATATGAAGAAATGTAACCTGTGCGGAAAATGCGGAGAAATATGCCAGTTCAAGGCCATTGTGGTAATTGGTAAAACAGTGCTGCCCTTCCCTGAAATGTGCCATAGTTGTGGCGGATGCATGGAGGTTTGCCCCGAAAAGGCTATTACCGAGACGGGTCGTGAACTTGGTGTAATTGAACGCGGCAACAGGAACGGATTGGAATTTATCCACGGGAAATTAAGGGTCGGGGAGGCCATGTCGCCGCCTCTTATCAGAAAAGTCCGGGAATACGCACGGCCTGATGCGTTGACCATTATTGATGCTCCGCCAGGAACATCGTGTCCGGTCATCGCTTCCATGAAGGGGGCGGATTTCGTCCTTTTAGTGACCGAGCCAACTCCTTTTGGTCTGAATGATCTTAAGCTTGCTGTTGGGGCCGTGAAAATTCTTGATATTCCATGCGGTTTGGTTATCAACCGTTCGGACATGGGAGATGATAAGGTTAAGATCTATGCGGAAAAGGAAAATCTGCCCATTTTGATGGAGATCCCCTTTGACAGGAAAATCGCAGAGGCTTACTCCCGTGGAGATATGATTGTGGAAGTGATGCCCGAATGGAAAGAGAAATTCCTGAAATTATACAATCAAATTGAAGAAATGAGTCAACAAAAAAATCATGGAAATTAGCGGTTATTTCTTAACGGCTCCTGAGGTAAGAAGAATCTTGTAGAAAAGGGAAGGAAAAGTCTCATGAAAGAATTGGTAGTTATAAGCGGAAAGGGTGGAACAGGTAAAACGAGCCTGCTTGCAGCTTTCGCTTCTCTGGCAAATAATAAGGCGCTCTGTGACGCGGATATGGATGCAGCGGACCTTCATCTCATTATGGATCCCCGGATT
>RPRI01000168.1 GCA_003818505.1 Desulfobacteraceae bacterium
AATGCGCGGATCATCATTAGGAACCAGATCCGCCCTTGCGGAATTTCCCTCTAACATGGTTAGAAGAGAATTGGCAGCAATGATGCCGCCTGCAAGAACGGACAACCTGTTGAGGAATTCCCGGCGGTCAAGTAACCCGTGCCGGTATTCATAGTAAAGTCCGGCAATTTTCTTGTCCATTTTCGTATCCATGATCGCCCTCCTTTTTTTATTGGTTGTATCCTGCTTTCGACCGTTTTCAGGATACGTAAGGGTGTCTTTCCTGTCAAGAAAATGTGATACTGCTGTGCCGGGTCATCTTCCACGCAACCGTGCAGGACTCTATGCGCGCTCTTCACGAAATCCCCCGATTCACTGCCCGACCTGAAAGTCAAACTTAATCAATACTTATTATATTAGTATTAATAATTAATTCAATATATTAACTTGATTATGCGGAAACTTTACAGTAATGGTTGCCGGTACCCAGTCATACGGGCTTTTATATTTTACAGAAACTTATACTGTTCTTGCATAAGAGCCCATTAATTTAAAATTTGAGATCAAACCATGGGAGGCATTTAATGAAAAAAATTACTGCAACAGCCTGTTTGGGGCCGTTTTTATGGATGTTATCATCCGGCATAGTCTTTGCGGCTGATAATGCAGGCACCGACACCGGAACAACTGCGTGGATGCTGACATCTACCGCCCTGGTATTGCTCATGGTACCGGGTCTCGCAATGTTTTACGGTGGCCTGGTGAGGACTAAAAATGTTCTGGGTACCATGATGCACAGCTTTGTGGCTATGGCGATTATAGGTGTTTTATGGGCTGTCTGCGGATATGGCCTGGCCTTTGGGAAAAATGTGCTGGGAGGATTTATCGGATGGAACAAAGATTATTTTTTTCTGAAAGGGATCGATGATGCCATGGTCAATGGTGTGCCTGAGTATGTACTTGCAATGTTCCAGGGTAAATTCGCTATCATAACACCTGCACTGATCAGCGGCGCACTGGCTGAGCGGGTCTATTTCAGAAGCTACTGCATTTTCATCTCGTTATGGTTTCTCTTGATTTACTGCCCGCTGTGCCACTGGGTCTGGGCGCCGGACGGATGGCTGTTCAATGCAGGCGCAGCCGGTGTGATCGATCTTGCCGGCGGTCTTGTGATTCATGTTTCGGCAGGTGTCAGCGCCCTGGTTGTGGCATTATATTTAGGAAAACGTGAAGGTTTTCCCAAAACGACCATGCAGCCGAATAATCTGGTCATGACAATGATGGGCGCGGGACTTCTCTGGGTCGGCTGGTTCGGTTTCAATGCGGGATCTACTGTTCAAAGCGGGCTGGCTACTGCCCGGGCCCTTACCATGACCCAGCTGTCGGCTGCCAGCGGGGCATTGACCTGGATAATAATCGAAGCGGTTATTTATCGTAAAGCAACCTCTCTGGGCTTTGCGTCGGGAATTCTTGCGGGGCTTGTGGTCATCACCCCGGCGGCCGGCGTTGTAAAGCCTTACGGAGCCCTTATTCTCGGCGCCTGCTCTTCGGTTGCCTGTTATTATGCGTTAAGTGCAAAATTAAAACTCGGGTATGACGATTCTCTGGATTGTTTCGGGATTCATGGAGTAGGCAGCGGACTCGGGGTTCTCCTCCTGAGCTTTTTCATCAGGGAGAGCTGGCTGAAAGATGCGTCGGCTACCGCCGGATCCGACTGGACCATGTTTAGCCAGTTTTTTATCCAGGCCAAAGGGCTCGGTGCAACAATTGCCTTTGCGGCGCTGGGAACCCTTTGCATCTGTTTTATCGTTGAAAAATTGTTCCGGTTCAGGCTCGACAGGGAAAAAGAACTCACCGGCCTTGACCAGTCCCTTCACGGGGAGCACGGATACGGCATGCTCCAGCCCTGATGGTTTCATAAAAAAGCCTTTCTATGCCGCAGTCCCACGGCGCCCCTGTGCGTGCCCTTGTCCCAGACCGCTACTTCTACAAGAGCGCCAAGTGGGTGGAGGGCATCAAGGGCACCTCCCGCGATGAGCCTGGATTCTGGGAACAGCAGGGTTTCAGTAATTCAGCCGACCCGTGGAAGGAAGAACGCTACGAGCAGGGCCGGTGAAGCAGAGAGTAAAGGATATTCCCCCGGGCTCCCAGTTACCGAAAACAGCCTTGAGCCGAAATCGGTAATTAACGTGGCAATAGCGGTTCGTTGTGGGAGGTTTATAACGGCCGATTTAAACAATAAAAATGCTGTTTTATCAGCAGTATATCAACGAAAGTATAAATGTTAAAAATGTCACCTAAGTGCTTCCCTGCGGGGTTTGGCCGGACACAATAGATCTTACTATTTTTCGGATGCAAGCATTTTTTCAAGCGCAGATATGAGAGGCGGGAGATCATCCGTGACAGTATCCCAGACTCGGTCAAGGTCAATATCAAAATAGACATGGATCAGCCTGTTTCTCATTGCAACAATATCGGTCCATGGAATTTCCGGATGTGTATCCCGGCATTCCTTTGAAATTCGTGTTGCTGCTTCGCCTATAAGCTCCACAGACTTAACAATAGAAAGGGTCAGCATTCGATCATTATCAAGGTCTTTTCTTGTTCTGTTACGGGCAAACAAAACCGCTTCTCCGGCAGCTTCCAGCATATGCCGTGCACGAATCAAATCATCCTTTCGCATACGCAACCTCGGCGCTTTCAAGCACTTCCTGTCTGAAATAGCGGCTCAGATCTCCCGAAGTCCGCAAATCAACTTTTCGCCCCATCATATCTGAAAGCTCATTTTCCATGCGTGCCATCTTGAGGAGACCCGTTTTGTATCCGGGCTCAAATTCGATAAGAATGTCTATATCGCTGTCCGGCCCGAAGTCATCCCGAAGAGCTGATCCATAAAGAGAAAGTCTGCGGATATGATATAATTCACAGAATTGTGCCAACTGTTTTTTAGGTATATTTGTGCGTATTGTTTTTCCCATTATGCCGACCTTAATATTTTAACCTATTCGATACTATACCTAAACCGCCCTCAAAACAACAATATTTATATATTACTGAACCGAAACAGCACTTTTTTAAGAGCATGTCGAATAATGATAATCCGTCATAATGATTGGCGAACCGGGTTCGTACCAGTGAGAGAATTGCCGAAAAAGATGTTTAAAACCAATAGGAGAAGTGCGCCCTTAAAAAGGCTGGCTTTCTAACCTCTTTAATTAATTTGACAATAAAATTTATTATTTTTTAATTGACAAGGAGACTATAGGATGTCCCCTAAGTTCCCCCTAAGCAACTGAGAAAAGGCACCGATTTGGTGTTTCGTCTTATGTTTCGTGTATCACCAAGTCCTGTTCAAGAAAAGAAAACTTGCTCTTGAAGAGATACGCCATCTTTTCGTCAGCAGTTGCAAAAACAACTTGCCGTGAGCCTTGGACAACAAGCGCACGCAAGTAATCAAAGAAGCTAAGAAGATTGAGATCATCAGCATGTGCTATTGGATCGTCAAGTAGCAGTATGGGCGGGGCTGTTTCGGCAGATAGGTTCAAAGCAAGGAAGATTGCCAGCGCGAGTGCAGATCGTTGGCCGGTGCTCACCTCAGAAAGGCTTGCCCACCTCCCATCAGATTTTCTTTTAAGAGCAAAGGACGTCCTATTGCGGTTTCGCGCAGAAGCGCCAAAATCAATATCATCAAATTCACGTGGTGTTTGGATTCTTAGAAAAGCATGCAGGATTGCTGCCCTGTAAATAGCAGTAAACTCCGCCATTGCCTTCTCACTGCTGTCCACTGACAATATTTCAGATAGGCATTCTACTGCAGCTTCGCACCGAGAAAGATTTTTTTTGTGTTTGAGCATGAGCTTGTTATCCGAATCTATGCGAGCAATTAGCGGCTTGATATTTTCCGCTGCGACGCTGGATTGGTGTCTATGGTTCAAATAAGTCGAGATTGTCTCTTGTACCCTCTGTGCCACGACCAGCAAGGCAAATATGTCCGCATTATCTTCAATAGTTATATGTTGCCTCACATTCTCAATCTTATTGATTGCGGTACGTGCATTACCTGTCTTTTTTTGGAGAGCGTTATAGAATTCCTGTGGGCTCAATTCGCGATTCACAAGTTGCCGTGACAAGATAGAAATTTCGTTTCCGGCTTTTTCAATAGTCGCATCCAGTTCTTTGCACTGGTTGCGAAGATGCCCTATAGCATTCTCATGGTTGCAAAGAACTGTTGAGATGGCTGATAGGCGTTCACCGTGAGAAGATAGGCTTCGAATCTCCAACGGGAGCTTTGCCATAAGTTGAACATATTCATCTTCAGTAAAACCCTTATCGGACATGTAGCTCTGCAATGTGCGTAATTGCCCAAGCTGCTTCTCGAGAACCTTAATTTTTCCTTTTATTGACTCGAAGGCTGCTATCCCATCCTTGCAGGAAATACCATTTGCCGTTGAAAAGACATTGCATTTCAGGAGAATTGAGGAGAGTGTTTGTACATCTGCCATCTCTCGTTCCGCCTTGTTCGCATTAATTTCCAGCTGGGCTATTCTGGCATTGGCTTGTTTAATTTCAAACTCCTCATTAGAGGAGTGCATTGCTTGCGCGTGCAGTTTCTCCTGGATAGCACCAGGCACATGGATTGTTCCGCAGATAGGGCATATCGCTAAATCAGGTTGTATCTGCAGCAGCTCTTCTGCGTCCCCAGCAATTCTAGCCTTCAAGGCAGCGACATGAGACAACTTTTGGGAAGCTTCATCAGCCTTTGACTTATAATCTTGGATTGCCACTCTGATTTCTTGTGCTTCCTTCCACTTCGCATCAGAATAATCAGGCAATGAGACACCGATTTCTCTCATCCAAGAATAATCAGCATCTCTCGCAATGGCAACAGCTTCACTATTACTCAGAATGGTTTCCTCGATTGTACTAATGCGAGCAGAGAGGCCCGGTAGCTCTGCGATTCGGCTATCTTGCAGATAACGCAGAATGGCTCTTAACCAGTTTGCTTCTTCTGTCTTGGCTCTTATCTCGTGCTTAAAGGTGTTTATTTTCACCTGATAGTCAGTCAGATCTTTGATTATGGTATTAAGCCCTGGAAGAATTCCCTCAATCCTATTGACCTCATCCTGCAATGCAGAAATAGAGAAGCGCTTCACGGATATTTCCATCATGCTCGCTTCCTTTAATGTTGCAATGCATTTCGTGATAAGCATAAGGGTATCTTCAAGTTGCGGTTCATTAACTTCTGAGGCTAAGTGTCTCCAATGCAAGTCCACAAGGGTTTCAATTATGTGCTTGATAGACACTGATTCTGCGGATGAAAGAGACTTGAGCCGGGATTGTTCCAAGTTCATTTCTTTCAATCTACCCTGCAGCTCTTGTATATCCTCCCGGGTGCGTGTTTCCTCTCGCTGGAATAAGACAAGAATGTTTCGTATGCGTTTCTCCAGAAAGTCCACCTCTTCGCCTAAGGCCAAGCGCGAGAAAGCTTGCTCAATATCTGCGTTGTCTTGGTCATATGCAAGCCTATATGCTGCGTCAGTATCGAAGTAGTTATAACGGGCAAAATTATGGCAAAGCCGATTATCCTTTGGGTATGAGGTGTTGTACCACTCGGCATCCCTTGCTCTGTATAAGGCATTATCTGAATGTGGCTTTAGCGATGTACCATCTGCAAAGCGTGCAACAACATCTGCTGTTTCATCAGGTCTGTTACCGTTTCTAAGCGTTCTCCCGCAAATGCAAAGCTCGATTGCCTCCAGAAAGGACGTCTTCCCCGTACCATTCGCTCCTGTTAAGAGAGTGACAGCGCCAAGAGAAAAGGTACCTTTTATAATGTTCTGCCGATATTCAAGCAACTCCAAACTATCCATCCGACCCATGGCATTACTCGAATTCCGCAATTCATTAATTGTCGGCGCCATGTACACCATCGGCGGCGTACTTGCCTCAATGTATTTGCGAACAACAGCGTCACGCCCCGTCTTTGAGTTGATAGCGCTAAGACCCGCGTTGTCAAGCTTTTCAATCCACCGTGCAGCGACATTCGCAGTAAGTCGCGGTACCGAAATTCTCGTGCGGGCTATGGACGAAGTATCAATCCAGCCATCAAGCTGGTCAACAGGGATGACATATTTCCGTGTGTATTCTTTGTTCTTCTCAATAATTTCGCGAAGCGAAGCTGCTTTGCTTGCGGAGAAGCCCTCAGTATTCTGGCTATAAATAAAGACGAGATAAAAGTTCCATTGTATCCACCCGGATGTGCGATAGTAATCATTGGCAATAAACTGCTCTTGGTATCCAGTCAAGTCAAAGCCGGGGGTAAAGAAAAGTTCTGAAGTGTCAAAATAGTAATAGGCGATAGGTTTCTGCTTATACGATTGTATGCACCTAAGAAGGGATCCGTTAAGGGTCTTAACTTCCCCAAATGATTTCTCAAGATTCGTGAGGATTTGTTTCGTTTCAACCATCAGTTTCACTCTACTCTTGGTTTGAAAGTTGACGTAATTTGTGTGTTGCTCTGGTTGAAGATATCTGTTATTTGAGGCCGTCGTTCAAAACTAACGCGCTCGTATTCATCGTTGCGTTTGAACCAGACAACAAGCCTTCTCTTTTCTGAGTCTGTCAAACAAGATGACACGGCATCGTATTTTTGCCTGGGAAGGTTGTCGTCTGGATATGGACCTAAATAGACACCCGTAGCCGCTCCTCGCATGTCTGGGGCATATAGGTTGCAATTAGGACTGTCTTCTCGGTAAGCGATTTGTACTGACTGTCGCAAGTCTGACAAATTGTCGGGTAGGTGTGCCTGTGGGTTTCCAAGTATTTCCACTGTAAGTATCTGGTAATTGATCAAGCAAATGTTGCGCGTTGCAAGCGCCTGATCTGAACAGTCTATGGCACACGTTATGCGTCTGATAATTTCGTTGTCGTCTATCTTAAAGTGGTGCAACCGTCGAACGTCATGCCATTGATTGCAGCATGCATTTCCTAAGGATAAAGTCAATAACCGCTCAATATTGACGACATCCAACATGTTATCAAGCATAATGGAAAGATTAGGCACACCATATGTGTCGCACACTCGGCGAAAAGCTGAAGTTTGCGTTGGTGTAGCAGCCGACCACAACACGTTTGCCCAACTATATACCTCAAGCACTTCTGGGCCTGTTCGCCTTGCCAACTGGCCGGGTGCCAGTCGTTGCGAGACTGGAGTAAGGCGCAACCTAAACATAGCTTCATTATGATCGAAATAGTAGGCCCACGTTTTGCGCTCGTGCCAATGGCACATGAAGAGACCATTATGATGATTATGAGCAACACGCGTATTGTCAAGATGCACTTCTATGGATTTGGAATATACCGCGGTGCCCCAAGCTTTTGTAAAATCGACATTTTGGTAAGGTTCCTCAATTGATGTGCCTTTGGCCCAATTAAGAGTGAGGATTTCTACAGCATCAGATTTGTATTCGAGGCTACTGCGGCGATATCCCGCAAACTGTGGGTCACGAGGTTCGGGATTAAGCTGGATATGAAGAAGTTGCGTCGGCGTATTGATTAACTCCCTAATAATCCTGTCGTCAACGTTTAGCACATCTGAACATATCAGGGTGCACAGTCCGTTAGAGTGTTCATTCGATTCTATTTTATATATATAGCGCCCCTTGATGAGATGGTCTCTCTCTAAATACCCAATATGGTCTGCCATTTCGATGGTCTTAAACTGAATAAGCGCTATATATAAAGGTTTTTTTGCTTGGTCGGTGGTCTTGAAAACGTAACAAAGCGGATCGAGAAAAGACTTGTCTTGACTCAATACGCTTTCGTCGAACACCCAACGTATGTGGTTGTGTGTGGGAAGCTCTATCAGTGCTTGCTTTGTGATACTCTCGCATCCCAGTACCCACAATTTGCCTTCATTCGGTAAATTCGTCTCATCTGCCACTACACTGAGCAAGACTTGCCAAGGGCATGAGTACTCTGGGGTTACTGTTAGGTCGACGTCGATTCGTTTGGCATAACTTAAGAAGGAAGTGTATTTGTCAACGGTCTGCTGGCACTCACAATTCCCAATGCCATTTTGCGTTGCCCTAATCTGCCCGCAAGGTTGGAGTACAAGTGCTTCAAATGTTCTGCAATCAGAACGCAAGAAAGGAAGGATCGGCATTGCGAACCGATGTTCACTGGCAACCACAGATAAAGGCCTTATTTCCATTTTCTTAGTTCAACTTTCCTTATCGTTTCGCCATACGACGTGATGATTCTGTTGGGAGTTGCGCTTGCTTACCTTTGGTATTGCTTAGAGATAAAAAAGTTATAGGTGACGTTCATCAATATATAAATTGACAGCGTTATTAAAGACAGAAGAGCGGACTTAGGAACATAAGGAAAAATTAGGTTTTGCAGATCGTACATGGCAGAACAGTCCGCTTTCCGGAACTTACGAGGTCCAGCAGGAAGCCGTTTCCGGTAATCGGCACTGTACAAGCTGGCGCTATTATCCACTCTCACTCCCCTTGTCTCAAGCCCTGCTTATCGGCCCGCTCTGCAATATTCCGCAGCAGGTAATTTATGGAAAATATTTCCATATATTCTCATATTATCAATAAACGATGGAAAAAACACTATTAATTTTCCGTGGCTTAACGATATTGATTGTTACCGTGGAAATCAAGAATAAATTTACACCAGATCCCCAAATAAAACTTATAGATAAGGTGCGCCAGGTTCTGAGATATCGTCATTACTCAATGAGCATCGAAAAACCCTACTGTAGCTGTAAGCAAATGCGGAACAGTTCCAGCCTTCCCGAAAGCTCCTACATTCTCACCCCAAGCTCGCGTACCGCCAAATAAAAAAAAGACTGCGGGCATTCTGATATTATAAAATATTCAGATGTTAAACTTCAGATGTAAAGGCGTCGCCGATATCCACGGAGAGGGTTCCGAAAGAAACAATCCGGGAAACTTCATCAGTGCTGCTCTATGGGTTCCATCGTGGGGGAATACACAGCAGTATGAATTCGTGGTGGCTACCGGTGACGTCCTTGAGCACTTTAAAAGTTGTAAAAAATAGGACTCGTTTTTCATTTTCTACTATCTAAAATCCTTAGTGTACTATAAGGCTATCTTACTTTTTCTTTTTAAGCCATTTTTCAAACTTTTTAAAAATAATATTTCCGAATATTATTAATCCTCCTGCAAAGAGAATCAGTATTATATTTTTCGACATTACTGCTTGAAATGGTCCAAGATTCACCATAATATCTCCTACTTAATAAGAATTTGATATTTGAAGAAACTACCGGGATGTTCGTGCTGAACGTGCTGTACAGAAATACACAATCCAAGAAACTCTGCTGTAGGTATCTACGGTATTTATAAGTGGTAGTCTGGGACAAGGCTGTTTTCTCATAATTAATTTATATCATGTGCAACAGTTTGTATTTTATTTGTATTTTAACCGGATTTTGTCAAAGGATATTTGGGGAAAGCGGTTATGGTTTTAACCTGCCGTAGCTTTGCTGTTTATTTATATTCATTCTTTTATATCAGGTAATATCCGGCCTTTTTTACTTTTTTCTATGAATCTTTTATTGGAAACAACAGACCTGCCCAGCTTTCTTTCAAGCTGCTTACGGGCATTTCCGGCAATCTCGCCACCGGCCCTGGCATCTTCTTTCAGCTTTGGAACACCTTTTGAATCCTCGGTGCGGTGAATTTCAGTTGTTGCGCGCTCGCTCAGCATTGAAAAATCAACTCAAAATCATCCATGTGATCTCTAAGATTTTCACGTTTCAATCCTTTGAGTTTTTTATATTCTGCAGGAGTTAGTCCAAATGCGGCTTTTGATATTTCCGCAGTCAATATTTCATAGTCTGTCCGTTCTCCGGCTCCGCGCTGCTTCCATTCATCCGTTAACTCATCCCGGATCGCTATACCGCGCATTCTCTTTTCAATCCAGTCTTCAGGATAACCTTTTAATTTGTATAGCAACCGGGTTCTTTTTGCGCCCAGTTCCGGATCTTCGATTTCCTGCACCCGCTCATATCCGACTTTTGCCAGCCAGCGCTTGAAAGGTTCCGCTTTCGGAGAAGGGATCGACTGGATTATACGGAATACACCTTCAGTGTTGGCACAATCAGTTGTCCTCAGCTTTCCATCAGGTGCAATCAACTTCAACCCGTGACAAAATGTCACGACTTCACTGCCTTCTTCTTTGAGCCTTTGTTTTAATTTTCTCCAGTATGCGCCCGCATCAGCACTTTCAGTCAATGCCTCTGTTACATCAACAACAGAAAACCACCATTCATTTCTGAAAATGGTTTTTCGGATATTCTTTCCTTTAAAAATAACAATTTTGGTTGATTCCATATACCTTCGGGTTCCGTTCAGCATAATGCGCTCCAAAAAATCATCATAGGCGAGATGGTAAAAAACAGCAGCAACGGTTTATGCGGCGCCCGGAATGTTGTTGCCGCCGTCCAGTGTGATCGGTTTTTCTTGGAATGAAGTCCGGCAAAACCCTTAAGAAACCTGTCAATCATAACAGAAACATCCATAATTGTTCAGGGTTGTAGAAAACGCCACAAAAGCAGAAACTGCGCAACAGTCTGTATTTTATTTGCATTTTAACCGGATTTTGTCAAAGGATATTTGT
>RPRI01000169.1 GCA_003818505.1 Desulfobacteraceae bacterium
ATCATCGTCGGGAACGAGGCCGAACTCGTCCGGTTTCCTTTCGAGAATGTAAATTAAAAGATTGGCGAGTTTTTTAAGGGATCTTAATGCATCCATGATTAAAAGTTAAGAGTTAAGGGTTAAAGGTGAAGCGTGAATGGCAAAGAACCATAAATTCCGGCACTAAAATTTTTTGACTATAAAAATTATATCATCTATACGTATCTTCGCTTATAAAAGTCACTTTTTCAATTTGCAATATATAAAGGATATGGTGTGAAAATGAAACGGAAAAATTCCAACAGGCTTTTTTTGCAGGCGAGGAAACTGATTCCGGGCGGAGTAAACAGCCCTGTGCGAGCATGTAAATCCGTCGGGTCCGAGCCGTTGTTTATAGACCGGGCAGAAGGTTGTATGGTTTATGATGCGGACGGAAACGGTTATATAGATTACATCGGCTCATGGGGTCCAATGATTCTCGGGCACAGGCATCCCGCAGTGGTGAAGGCCGTGAATGCGGCTTTGAAAAAAGGAACAAGTTTCGGTGCGCCGACCGAACCCGAAATCAGGCTTGCTGAAATTATCGTAGAAGCATTGCCTTCGGTTGAAATGGTCCGGATGGTCAATTCAGGCACTGAAGCCGCGATGAGCGCGATCCGCCTTGCAAGGGGTTTCACCGGAAGGGATATGATTATCAAGTTTGACGGATGCTATCACGGGCACTCGGACTCGCTTCTTGTTGAAGCAGGATCGGGTGTTGCGACTCTCGGCATTCCGGGTAGTCCCGGAGTTCCGGAATCTTTCGTCGCAGGCACGTTGTCACTCCCCTACAATGACATCAAAAGCGTCAAAGAGGCTATGAAAAAGCACGGCCGAAAGGTTGCATGCATCATAGTTGAACCTGTTGCTGGGAACATGGGCCTTGTGCCGCCTGCGGACGGGTTCCTGGAGGCTTTGAGGGAGGTGACTGAAAAATCCGGAAGCCTTCTAATATTTGATGAAGTCATGACCGGCTTCAGGGTGGCTTACGGAGGCGCACAGTCGCTGTATAAAATCATGCCCGATCTGACATGTCTTGGAAAGATCATAGGCGGCGGACTTCCCGTGGGAGCCTACGGAGGGAAGCGTGAAATTATGGAGCAGATTGCGCCGTGCGGGCCCATATACCAGGCCGGAACATTATCCGGCAACCCCCTGGCGATGGCGGCAGGAATTGCGACTTTAACGCGGATTAAAAAGCCTGGATTTTATGACCTGCTGAATGAAAGATCCGAACAACTTCTGACGGGGCTCACCGAAGCTGCGCGCAAATCGGGCATGGAGGTTTCCGCGGCAAGGGTAGGTTCGATGCTCGGGCTTTTCTTTACCGGGTGCCGTGTGACGGATTATAACAGCGCAAAGACGAGCGATCTTAATCTTTTTTCCGCTTTTTACAGGAATATGCTTAAAGAGGGAATCTATCTTGCGCCTTCACAGTTTGAAGCCCTTTTTGTATCTTCGGCTCATACTGAGAAGCATATAGAAAAAACTATTGAAGCGGCAGATAAAGTGATGAGGAAATTGAGACGGTAAGCGAATATAGAATATAGAATATCGGACATCGAACGTCGAACGTCGAACGTCGAACATCGAATACTTAGTGACTTCGTGTCTTGGTGGCAAACGGAAACAACGAACAACGAATCACGAGCGACGAACTGCGATAAACGAATAACGGAGGCAGTATGGGTAATCAAATCAAAACAACATTTTTACTTGCGGTAATGACGGTTTTTATTGTTCTTGCCGGGCAGGTGATGGGCGGTACAGGAGGCATGGTAATCGCTCTTTTTCTTGCAGCCGGCATGAATTTATTCAGCTATTGGTTTTCAGACAAGATTGTATTAAGGATGTATAATGCCAGGGAGGTTACTCCCGTCGAGACTCCGCAGCTTTACGAAATAGTCCAAAAACTTACGGTACGCGCAGGGCTACCGATGCCTAAAATATATGTAATTCCGGAAAAAGCGCCCAATGCCTTTGCCACCGGAAGAAATCCTGAACATGCGGTTGTCGCTGTCACAGAAGGGCTTCTAGAGCTGATGAGCAGGGAAGAGCTTGAAGGTGTCCTTGCCCACGAGCTTGCGCATATAAAAAACCGCGACATACTTATAGGCTCGATTGCTGCGACTCTTGCCGGAGCCATAATGGTGATTGCCAACATGGCCAGGTGGTCGGCAATTTTCGGAGGATCAAGAAGCGATGATGAAGAGGGCGGCGGAGGTATTGTCGGCCTTATTGCAATGTCCATTATAGCTCCTATAGCCGCCATGCTAATCCAGATGGCTATTTCACGGTCAAGGGAATATATGGCTGATGCAACGGGAGCAAGCTTTGCCGGTAATCCGAAAGGACTCTCCGGTGCGCTGGCTAAGCTTGGAGCCTATTCCGGAAGACTTCCAATGGATGCCAACCCTTCTACAGCCCACATGTTTATTGTGAATCCGCTTTCCGGAAGGAGCCTGATGAGCCTTTTTTCGACCCACCCGCCCCTTGAAGAAAGAATAAGCCGTCTCGGAGGCATCCGGATTGAAAAGAAGAATGATGATCCCGGAATAAACAGGGGCGAACAGGAGGCAAAATCTTTCTGGGACGGTATATCCCGCTGAAAATCACATCCTAATTTATATGACGGCTTCGTAGAAAGTTGTTCTCACACAAAGATCACGAAGAACACAAAGAAGGGCTTCAATTATTTAATATACCCTTTTTCATGTCTTCGTGCCTTTGTGGCCTAACGCGATAAATTGGTTTTTTTACAAAGCCGTTCAGTCAAATTCCTCTCAATTTTCAGTCAAAAACCCCGATTAAGAAAAAAAATGCACACCACTATATATTGGGGTCATATTTTGCTTGACATACAAGAATTGTTTGTTTATAGATTTTTCATAAATTGTCGCAGTGGCTCGATGTTCCACATTTCAATATTGTGATTCTAATATGTTATGATGTTGATGAGGAATTATCCCGGAAAGGTTTTTTAAAATTATATCCGGTGATACCGGAAATCGGGAAAATTTAGGAGAAACCGGCAGTGATGGATGTCTCAAGCGATGAAAGACTTGTTGACAAATATATCAGTGAGAACAGAACTGGGCCTGCTGTCAAGTTGCTGTTTGACATAATAATAAGATGTTCAAGGGGAAGGGATTTTTCAAAGGCTGAATCATTAAGGGAAAAGCTCATGGAAGTAGACCCGATGGCGTTAAGCGAGATAATAGGGTCTGCTGAAATAATAGAAGAGGAAAAAAGCGGATCTCTTGATAAAGTCCATATGAATGTATGGTCCGGACTTTATGGGAAGCTTACCCCGGAAGAGTCAAATGCTCTTTTCTATTCGATGAAAGAGGCTGTTTACGAGGCCAATGAATATATTTTCAAAAAAGGCGATCATAACTCAATGCTTTATTTCATTAACCAGGGTGAGCTGAAAATGGTGTATGAACAGAAAGGGAAAGAAATTCTTTTAAAAAGGCTTAGACCCGGGGATATGGCGGGACAGGATACTTTTTTTTCAATCAGTGTTTGCACCACTTCCCTCTCGACGCTCTCCAGGGTAAAGATGAATTACCTTGAAAACGATGTGCTTGCAAGATGGAACAAAGAGATTCCTACTCTTGAGCCAAAACTAAAGGACTATTCACTGAGGATAGAGAGCGCTCACGATCTTTTGAGAAAAAAGGGAATGGATCGCAGGCAGGTGGAGAGGCATAATATTTCGGGAAAAGTCGCGGTACAGATGATAAATGCTTCCGGAAATCCCGTGGGGAAAGCCTTCCGGGGAGAGCTTTCGGACATATCGTCAAGCGGAATATCTTTTTATATTAAAACTTCGGACAGAAAGAATGCCAGCATTTTGCTCGGCAGGAACCTTGACCTGTTGTTTGCGGTTACCGGTAATGCCGCGCTGGAAAAGATAACGCAAACCGGTACCGTAATCGGGGTGAGCTACCATCTTTTCAATGATTATATAATACATTTGAAGTTTGCAAAGGAGTTTGATCCGAAATTGATTGGGGAGATTAAAAGGAGTGCAAACGCAGGAAGCAGGCCAAAGACTTGATATTCCTGCCGCCTGCCGCGATAATCTTCGGGATTTCATGTTGTTCCGCCTGGATATTGGTAGAACTTAATGATTTGAGAAGTTCCTGTGCGATACAAATAAATATCGCAATTTGTTTAATTTATTCTTGACACATAAATGATGTTGATTTAGTTATTCGCCGAAATAATTTTTGTTGATACTTTCAATAATTCCATGAAGTTGAAAAAAGGATGGGTTTGATAAATCCGGATGATAAAAGTCGGACATAAAATAGTAAATAAAATGAGAAAGGAATTGTGTTTTACTTCTTTGCGTCCGCGCAACAGGCAGTCCGAACAGAATGATACGGACGAGCCTCCGTCGCCGTTTTTGCTGTTTCAAACTTTTTCTTCTCCCGCCTTGATTACTGCGGAACTGCCGGTGTTTCTCCTTCCGAAAAACAGCTTTTCAGGGAAAATAAAGCCTTTGCCTTTTCCTGCAAACAGATTCAAAAGAGAACTGGCTAAAAGAGCAGACGATTCTTTTGAGACGGGAGGTTTTATCATAAGAGATAAAAGAGGGCGTATAAAAACAATTATTTTCAAACAAAAAAGGAGCATGTGAGATGCAGAAAAACACGCGTTCAGTAAGACGTGGCGATGTCTCCGGAAGGACCATGAAAATCCCGGATTTTCAGGCAATCCCGTCTGGAGACAGGCAAACCGAACAGAATGAGATTGATGAACCCCCGTCGCTATCCGTTAATGTAAATAATGACGGGGCCTCAGATTCCGGTCATTCCGGAGCTGAATTTCTTCCCGTCCGTCCTATTAAACGTCCGCCCTCAAGAATATTAAGAAAACAATTTATTTTCCGTTCGACTCCTGCCGAATGGAATGACTGGCAATGGCAGCTTAAGAACCGCATCAGGGATCTTGACAGCCTTTCAAAGATTCTGACGCTTTCACAGGAGGAGAGAGAAGCGCTGGAGTCAAACGGCGGAGCATTGCCTCTTGCCATCACTCCTTATTATGCGAGCCTTCTGGACAAGACAAACCCGATGCACCCTTTAAGGCGCGCCGTGGTGCCGGTCAGATCCGAGCTTTTCAAGTCTTTCGGGGAAGCCGATGATCCTCTGGGAGAAGATGCCGACAGCCCTGTCCCCGGACTTGTGCATCGCTACCCGGATCGCGTCCTGTTCCTTGTGACGGATTTCTGCTCGACCTATTGCCGTTACTGTACCAGATCAAGAATGGTAGGCCGGTCGGCTGCGGAGCATGCCGGCGGGGCAAACTGGGAAGCGGCTCTTTCCTACATAGAATCAAACACGGCAATAAGAGACGTGCTTCTTTCGGGTGGCGACCCTCTTACTCTTTCCGATGAAGCCCTGGAATGGCTCCTATCCCGTCTTTGCCGGATACCTCATGTGGAGATTGTGCGCATCGGAACCAAGGCGCCCGTCGTGCTCCCGCAGCGTGTTACTCCAAGGCTGGTTAGAATGCTCAAACGTTATCACCCGCTCTGGATAAACATTCATTTCATGCACCCGGAGGAAATTACTCCTGAAACAAGCGCCGCCTGCACCAGGCTTGCAGATGCCGGAATACCTCTGGGAAGCCAGACCGTTCTTCTCAAAGGAATAAATGACGATGTTGAGATTATGAAAAAGCTTGTTCAGGGGCTTCTTAAAATCAGGGTGCGTCCCTATTATCTCTACCAGTGCGATCCGATTACGGGTTCCGGTCATTTCAGGACGCCGGTGGAAAAAGGACTTGAAATAATAAAAGGTCTCAGGGGGCACACCACCGGTATGGCTGTTCCGAGTTTCGTCATCGACGCTCCCGGGGGCGGCGGAAAGATACCTCTTCTGCCCGAGTATGTTATGGGGCGTTACGGAGATGACATTCTCCTTAAAAATTACGAAGAGCTCCTTTTCAGATATCCCGACACATCTTCAAAAAGGCGGTTTGAAGAGGGTGTATACTGATGGTTGTAGGTATCACGTACGATCTGCGCGACGAATATATCGCCATGGGTTTCGGCGATGAAGAGACCGCCGAATTCGACCGCGCAGATACGATAGATGCGATTGAAAATACACTCTCCGGTCTCGGGTATGAAACCCAAAGGATCGGACATGTTAAAAAACTCGTGGAATTTCTTGCCGCCGGAAAGCGCTGGGATATTGTTTTTAATATCGCCGAAGGGCTTTACGGCATAGGAAGAGAGGCGCAGGTTCCTGCTCTTCTGGATGCTTATGGAATTCCATATACTTTTTCGGACCCTCTTGTCTTGAGCCTGACCCTGAACAAGGCCATGACCAAACGGGTTGTGCGGGATCTTTGCATACCGACACCTGATTTTGCCCTTGTTGAAAAATTGCCGGATACTGATTCAGTCTCCCTGCCTTTCCCGCTTTTTGCAAAGCCCGTTGCTGAAGGAACAGGGAAGGGAATCAGCGCCGTGTCCAAAATTAAAAACAGGGATGATTTGCAGTCGGTATGCAGCTATCTTCTTGACAGATTCCGGCAACCTGTGCTTATTGAGAGATATCTTCCGGGACGGGAATTTACGGTCGGAATTATCGGCTCGGGTGATGAGGCAAGGTCAGCCGGTGTGATAGAGGTCATTCTCAACCGGGAGGCGGAAGGCGAAGCCTATTCGTATATCAACAAGAAAAAATATGAAGAGCTTGTGACCTACCGTCTTGTTGATGACGAGATGGCCTCAGAGGCGGTTAAGGTTTCACTTGACGCCTGGAGGGGACTCGGATGCCGTGACGCCGGGAGGATAGATGTCAGGTCGGATGCCGGCGGGAGGCCGAACTTTATCGAGGTAAATCCTCTGGCCGGGCTGCACCCGGTTCATTCCGATCTTCCCATCCTGTGCGGGTTGTCCGGCATGAGTTACAGGGAACTCATCGGTGAAATAATGAAATCGGCCCTGAAAAGGGTTGCCTGTTAAAAATAGACAGCTGTTTAGGTCGATAGCCTGCAGGCAGTTGGCCTGCAGCAGTAAATTCTGCGCGGTGACTAACAGCCTTCAGCCTGAAGTACCTGAGTGGTAGCGTTATATCTAAAATGTTAAAATACCGTCAATTTTTCAGATTAAAGGAGGCCCCGGGGAGTGAAAAAAAAGGTCGGTATTTTACATCCGTACATTCATGAAAAAGCGACGGAAGATGAAAAGGATGTGCTTGTTCAGGTCGAAGCCATTTCGAAAGCCCTGAAGGCGCTCGGATATAATCCTGTCCCTGTAATTTTTGATCTCAATCTTGACGCTGTCGCCGTTTCCCTGCGAAAGCTTAAGCCCGCCTTTGTATTCAATCTTGTGGAAGCTGTTAACGGATGCGGAAGCCTGATACATCTTGCACCGGCATTATTGGATCATCTTAAAATTCCATATACCGGCTCGGGAACCGAGGCGATGTTTATAACATCAAACAAGATCGTGGGGAAACGTTTTCTTGAATCAGGAGGCATAGCCACCCCGAAAGCCTGCACGCTCTTTTCTCTGAAGAAAGCTGCACCTCATAAAGGACGGTATATTGTCAAATCGGTTTGGGAACATGCTTCGATAGGGATGAGCCATGATTCGGTTTTTAAG
Organism: Desulfobacteraceae bacterium; assembly: GCA_003818505.1. GTDB lineage: Bacteria > Desulfobacterota > Desulfobacteria > Desulfobacterales > RPRI01 > RPRI01. Next base: position 7,649 of record RPRI01000169.1, read on the forward strand.
GTAAAAAGAGCTTCCGAAATAATCTCAAGGCTTGAAAAAACAGGAACCGACGTTAAAGGCGGATGCTTTTGCGAGAAATATATCGACGGGCGGGAATTTAATGCGGCAATACTGGCAAGTCCGAACGGCCCCCAGGTTCTTCCTCCTGCCGAAATTCTTTTTCTGAATTATCCCTCCGGAAAACCTAAAATAGTCGACTACCTGGCAAAGTGGGCGCCCGATTCATTTGAATATCTTAATACCGACAGGTCTTTTGATTTCGGCCCCGAAGACAGGAACATCATAAAATCGATCAGGGCCACGGCAGTAAAATGCTGGAATCTTATCGGCCTGAAGGGATATGCAAGGGTAGATTTTAGGGTTGACAAATCAGGGAAGCCATGGGTCCTTGAGATAAACGCCAATCCCTGCCTTTCGCCGGACGGCGGGTTCGCGGTTGCATCCGCTCTTGTCGGACTCGACTATCCCATGATTGTTAAACGAATAATCAATGATATATGATAAAAACTTTGTGTAACACTTTCGATTTATCCTTCCGCGAAACACCTTCACACGATGATCCTGATAAAGTAAGGACGATAGTCGCGGCTACCGGATTTTTTTCCGATGAGGAGATTGAAATATCAGTTGAACTTGTCCTTGAAAGGCTTTCACGCGGCGTTGCAAGCGGATATCATTTTCTCTTTGCGGAAGATGATAGCGGAAAGCTTGTCGGATATACATGCTATGGTCCTGTTACCGGAACCGAATCGAGTTTTGATCTCTACTGGATTGTAGTAGACAATAATTTTCACGGGCATGGGATAGGAAAACTTCTCGATGGCAAGACGGTAGAACTGGTAAAGGAGATGGGCGGAACAAGGATTTACGCTGAAACATCTTCAAGAGATCAGTATGAGCCGACCAGAATGTTTTACCGGAAGGCGGGTTATCATGAGACCGCCTTCCTTGAGGATTTCTATTCTCCCGGCGACGGAAAAATAATTTTTGTCAAGAAGGCCGTCTGATTTGTCCAGCCTTTCAAAGAACATAATCCCCGATAAAATAAGGAAAATCCATCTGATCGCTGTATGCGGTACCGGGATGGGAGCTCTTGCCTGCATGCTCAAAGATATGGGATATGATGTGACCGGTTCAGACCAGAAGGTTTATCCTCCCATGAGCGATTTTCTCGCCCGTAAAGGGATTTCCCTGATGGAAGGATTCGGCGCCGGTAATCTGTCGCACCTTCCTGATCTTGTCATAGTCGGGAATGCGGTCAGAAAGGATAATCCCGAAGCTGTCAGGGTTATGGAGGAAGGATTTTTCTACTGCTCAATGCCCCAGGCCCTTAACCGGTTTGCCGCGCAGGGCAAAAAAACACTTCTTGTGACAGGAACCCACGGAAAGACGACGACATCCTCAATACTCGCATGGATACTTTATAAGGCGGGCTTAGATCCGTCGTTCATGATAGGCGGAATCGTAAGAAATTTCGACAGCAATTACAGGATAGGGGAGGGCGGTTATTTTGTTGTTGAAGGAGACGAATATGACACGGCTTTTTTCGACAAGGGGCCGAAGTTTCTCCATTTCGATTCTTCCATAGCTGTTCTCACAAGCGTAGAATTCGACCATGCCGATATATTCAGGGATCTTGAACATGTAAAAGAGGCTTTCGGGAGCATGATAGGCAGGATAGCTTCGGGCATTCCGCTTATAGCATATGACGGGGATGAAAATATCGATGGTCTTATTAAAAACAGGGATTGCCTTACCGAGAGATACGGGAGAAAGGAGAATTCTGCCTGGAGGCTCGGCTATGTTTCTGTAAAGCCGCCCTGGACCTTTTTCGAGGTGATCAAGAAGGGAGAGGTGTTCGGCACATTTAAAACCAAACTTGTGGGAGAACATAATCTGCTTAATGCCCTTTCGGTTATCGCCGTGGCGGATCATCTTTCCGTTTCCGCCGGTGCAATATCCGAAGCGCTTGCGACATTTGACGGCGCGAAGAGGCGGCAGGAGGTTCGCGGCGTGGAAAAGGGCATTACCGTCATGGATGATTTCGCCCATCATCCGACAGCTGTGAGAGAAACTCTGAAAGCGGTCAAACCTTTTTACAGTGAGGGACGCATCATAGCTGTATTTGAACCGAGAACAAATTCAAGCATGCGGAAAGTCTTCCAGGATGTCTATCCGCTCTCATTCGACAGCGCCGATATAATATGCATAAGCAGGCCGCCGCTTTTAGAAAAAATTCCTCCCGGAGAGCGTTTTTCATCCGAACGTCTGGTCGAAGATATTATAAGCCGCGGCAAGGATGCACATTTTTTCGTTGACACCCGGTCGATAATAGATTTTCTCGTACAAGAATCGAAAGCAGGAGACCTCATCCTTATCATGTCAAACGGCGGGTTCGAGAATATCCACGAAAGGCTGTTGAAAGCATTATAAATATTACACCGAAACAGCAAGCGAATACCCAACCGAAAAGCTGTTTCACCTACCTACTAAATGATTTTTAGAAGTCTGGATGTTAAAGATTATCGAAAGAAAGGGTGAATACGAGTAGTTTCATAATTCACCCCTTCCCCGTAAAAGATAACATGCTACATCTGTCAGGAATGCCCGTTAAAGAAACAATGCCATCTGATCTCTGATCACCATAAAAGTACATTTTGTGGGATCAATTGGTTCCGGCAAGCCCGGGCAGTCCATCGAGCATAGTGCCGTCTGAAGAACCATTTAGCTGAAAACCCACAACATTCCTGTCCGACGAGTAGGCAATGTAGGTGGCGCCGCTGATATCCTGCGAGAAGATATTTTCCGCTTGATCGACCACCTTGGCATAGCCACCGACAGATAGCACCTGGGTGGC
>RPRI01000170.1 GCA_003818505.1 Desulfobacteraceae bacterium
GCCACCATCAGGCGCGCGCTGTTCATCATCAAAAACATGGCTGACAGCCCTTTGTTTTCTTCTCCCAATAGTGTTCCGATACAGTTCCCCTTGTTTCCCAGAGACATGGAACAGGTCGGGCTGCCGTGAAGCCCCATTTTTTCTTCGATCCCGGTGCAGACAATATCATTTCGCTCCCCCAGCGAACCATCGCCGTTGACATGGATTTTGGGAACCAGAAACAACGAAATTCCCCGGCTGCCCTCCGGCGCGCCCTGAATTCTTGCCAGAACCGGATGAATGATATTTTCCGTCAGGTCATGGTCTCCGGCGCTGATAAAAATCTTGCTGCCGGTGAGCGAATAGGTGCCATCCGGGTTTTTGACTGCTGATGTCGTCAGGGTTCCCAGATCAGATCCGGATTCGGATTCCGTCAGAAGCATGGTGCCGCCCCATTCACCGGAATAGACCTTTTTCAGAAACAGTTTCTTCTGGTTGTCGGTTCCGAATGTTTCTATCAATCTGCCGGCGCCGTGATTGAGCACCGCAACCATCAACAGCGCCAGATTTGCACCAACGAGATAATCCTGTGCGGCAATAGATAAAGCCTTAGGCATCCCCTGCCCTCCCCACCGGGTATCCACGGAGGGAGCAAACCATCCGCCATCGATCAGATGTTTCCATACCCTCTTGAACTCGGCAGGAGTTTTAACCTCTCCGTTTTCAAACCGGCATCCCACCCGGTCGCCGATTTTCCAGGTCGGCAATATCTCTTTAATTGCCAGAGTACGCGCCTCGGTGATAATCATATCGATGACCTGTTTATTGAACTCAGAAAACCTGCCGTGTTTGCTGAGTTCAGCTATCTGAAACTGTTCATGAAGAACAAAATCCACATCTTTTCGATCCGCAATAAGTTGAGGCATATTCTTTTCCTCTCACGCATCACGCCGCAGCTTTTTTATTCGTTCCGTGGTTAACGGCGCAGGCGCTTTTACGATTTTGTAATCATCTGCCCACCTGATTCAGAAACCGGTTTCGAATCTCCCGTTTCAGAATTTTACCAGCAGGACTTTTGGGCAGTGTATCAACTATTCTGAATTCCTTTGGTACCTTAAGCGACGACAGATTGGACTTGAGGTAGGTTTTGAGTCCGGCGGTATCGACAGTGCTGCCCGGCGCCGGAACAATGAACGCGGTAATCCGTTCGCCCCATTCCGGGTCCGGCAGGCCGATAACCGCACACTCCTGTATATCGGGGCGGGTATACAGATGTTCTTCCACTTCCCTCGGATACACATTCTCACCGCCAGTTATGATCATGTCTTTCAGGCGATCCACAATAAAAAGGTATCCGTTGGAATCAATCCGGCCTATATCCCCGCTTCGGAACCAGTCACCCCAGAAGACGGCTTGAGTTTCCTCTGGCCGGTTCAGATATCCCTTCATTATATTGCGGCCCCGGATACAGATTTCCCCGGTTTGATCCGGAGTCAGAACCTTCCCCTCCATGTCTCGTATTTGAACCTCAACCGTGCCGACAGGAGTGCCGACGGAGCCGATCACATGACGATGGTAATGATTGTAGGTGACCATGGAGGCGCTTTCGGTCATGCCGTATGCTTCATAAATCGCAAGACCGGTCTTCTCCTCCCACTGGCGGACTATCTCAGCAGCCATGCTGGCTGCCGCGGAAAAACAGTAGCGGACAGTGCCAAGCATTTTCTCCAGAGATTTTAAAGCCAGAAGGCGCACATAGACCGTGGGGACTGCAAAGAGTTTGGTAATCCGGCCCCCGGCCATGGCATCCAGAACGCGATCCATGTCAAATGAAGGCATCAGCTCGATGCAGCCGCCGCTCAGAAGGGTGGCGTTCATGATGTGCATCTGTCCAAAGACATGATTCAGAGGTAAAAAGCATAATGCCCGGTCCGTCTCGTTTGATTTTTCATTGAACACCACATTCCGTATCGCTGTATAGATGTTCTCATGAGTGAGCATGGCGCCTTTGGGAATGCCAGTAGTTCCGCCGGTGAAAAGAACGGCGCATGTGTCCTCCCGGTCCCGGTCGATTGTTTTGAATTTCCCGGACTCCGTCCCGGTCAACTGGCGGAAATCGATATCTCCGCCATGGCAGATGATGGTCTCTATAATGCCGGGCCGCCGCAAGCATTTGAGCTCCTGGAGTTTTTCAGGAGCCGCATAGATCATCCGGGGCCTGGCCTCATCGATCAACTGCTTCAGCTCCGGGCCCTGCAGAGAGTCGGGAAGCGTTACCGCAACAGCTCCGGCCCTGATAGCGCCGAAATAAACCGCGATCCATTCGGTCGAGTTAGGCGCGCAGATGGCGATGGAATCTCCGGGTCTGATCCCCAGCCTCACCAGGCCGGAGGCAACCCGACCGGCCAGAAGATTCAATTCGTAATAGCTGACTTCCATTCCGTTTTCGCTGACTGCCGGCCGGTCCGGAAAAATCAGGGACGAATTTTCCAGAATAAGAGAAATGTTCATAGGGATCGGTTGTTTACCCTCCAAAAATAATCACGCCTCGGTCCGCCGCTTTTCTTCGTCCCGTATTTCACGCCGAAGGAGCTTGCCGACTTTGGATTTGGGCAGCATATCCCTAAACTCGATGTACTGTGGAACTTTGTAGCTTACCATCGACTTCCGGCACCAGGTGATGAGATCATACCCGGTAATTCCCTTTATATCCTCCTTGAGCACCACATAGGCCTTGATGCGCTCGCCCACTTTTTCATCCGGAATGCCTACAACGCATGTGCTGACAACAGCCGGATGCTCCTGAAGTACCGCCTCGATCTCCGAAGCCGACACCCGGTACCCCTTGTGCTTGATGGTATCCATGGTGCGATCCACGAAATAGAGATTGCCCTCCTCATCCATGCTCATGATATCGGCCGTGCGGTACCAGAGGCTGCCGTCCAGTCTTATAAAAGCGGAGGCGGTCTCTTCAGGCTTGTTCACATAGGAGCTTACCATGTGGAGAGAAGAGACGATGAGTTCTCCGGGTTCACCCGTGGATACCGGTTCCAGGGCGGGATTTACGATGCGGACCTTTTTGGATGCTACTACGCGCCCCACGCTTTTCGGCGGATTGTCAATGTCTGTGGGACACATGGCAACTCCGCCGCAGGTCTCCGTGGCTCCGTAACCCTGAAAAATAGGCGTTCCAAAACGCTCTTTCCATCGCCTGCTCACCTCCACCGGCAGCACGTCGCCTGCGCTGTACCAGTATTTAACGGAGCTGAGATCATACTGATCCAGCCTTTCGTGTTCCAGTATCATGCGATAGAGGGTGGGAACACCGATCATGGAACGGACCTGAAACCTGTATATTGCTTCAAAGGTGGCATCCAGGTTGATCTTCGGTTGAACCAGAAGAGCCCCGCCGACCAGCAAAGTGGCAAGACTGCACGTCTGACCCAGAATGTGAAACAGGGGAGCGTTGCCCAGAATTACGTTTTCTTCCACGGGAATAAGATATTCGCTGGTCCGGATCTGTTCAAGGGCCGAGCAGAGGAAGAGATCATGGTTCAACGGAACCCCCTTGGGATGCCGGGTGGTTCCTCCCGTATAGAGTATTTCGGCCAGGGCCTGCCCGTCCGGAACAATATCGGGAAGAATGCTGCTGCTGTATTTACCAAGAAGCTCTTTCAAGTGAAAAACGTTACTCCCGGCAGCTCTTTTTCCCTTTGGAATAATATCGAAGAGATGTCCGAACCAGCGCTTCCACCAGGGAAGGAGATCGGCCATTCTGGCAATGATTACCCGTTTTATCCCGGTCTCGGAGAGTACCCGCTTCACATATCCGAAATTGGTATCCGCGCAGATAATGGTGGAGCTGCCGCTGTCACGGGCGATGTAGCTCAGATCAGAGGGCGTATAAATGGGTGTGATTGGAACGCAAACGGCGCCGGCTCGCTGAATACCCAGCCAGGATACGACCCATTGGATGGAGTTGGGCAGATAGATCATAACCCGCTCTCCCGGCTTAACGCCTATATCCAGAAGCGCTGCGGCAAACCGCCCGGCCATCTCCCGGACGGTTTTATAGCTGTAACGCGTCCCCAGATAAATGACGGCCGTGTAGTCGCCGCGTCGTTCGGCGACTGCATCAAATGCTTGAAAAATATTATGAAATGGTGTGCTTGACATAAGTTAGACCCCGAAGTAGGCGGCTTTGATTTCAGGATTATTCATAAGCTCTTTCCCGGTACCGGTTAGGGTGAGCATTCCGTTTTCCACCACATATCCCCTGTCGATAACGGGCAGAACCGGGCGGGCGAACTGCTCGCTCAGGATAACCGTAATTCCCTCTGTTTTATTGAGATCCATGATGGCATTCATAACTGCTTTCTGCATCAGCGGGCTCAGGCCCAGAAGCGGTTCATCCAGAAGCAGCAGTTCCGGTTTGACCACAAGAGCCATACCGATGGCCAGCATCTGCTGCTCTCCGCCGCTTAAGAAGCCGGCTTTCCGTTTCCGGAGACTTTCAAGCGTCGGGAACAGGGAATATACATATTTCCTGACCCGGCCGATTTCAGCTCTGCTGCGTAAATATCCTGCGATCTGGAAGTTTTCCGCAACACTGCTTTCCGGAAAAATGGGATGGCGCTCCCGTGAGAGCACAATTCCCATTTTAACCCGCTGATTAGGAGGATATTCTGTTATATCCTTTCCCTTGTACAGGATCCGGCCGTAAACACTGATGCGCTCTCCGCCCTTTCGTTTTTCCTTGATCCTCATGTCGATGATAAGTCCGGAAAGGGTATTCATCAGCGTGGTCTTGCCGGCGCTGTTGGATCCGATCACACCGATTATTTCACCCTGATTCACCTGCATGCTGAACCCGTTAAGCGCCAGAGCGTTTTCAAAAAAAACCATTAAATTATCTGCTTCCAGCATTTGTCAGTCTCCTGAATCCGTTTCACTGCCCAGATAGGCGCTCTTGACCGCTTCATCTTCCATTATCGTATCGGGAGGTCCGTCTGCTATCTTGCTGCCGTAATTCATGACAATCACCCGGTCTGCGATCCGGAAAAGCTCTCTCAAGCGGTGCTCGATCATGATGATGGTTTTCCCCTGGATACGCATCTTTTCTATAATCGGCACGATGCTGGCCACCTCAGCCAGACTCAGGCCGGAAAACAGCTCATCCAGAATCACCAGATCCGGCTGCAGCGCAATCGCCTTTGCCAGCTCCAGACGTTTCAAATAACCCTGAGGAAGGGCCCCGGCCGGTTTGTAGGCTACAAATGAATCACGCTCGAAACCAACTTCTTCCAGAAGATCAAGCGCCATTGCGTTACGGTCCCCGTAGCGGCCTCCCACCAGTCCCTTGGCCCGTGGCGAATAGAGCGGAATAATCATGTTCTTGAACGCCGGCAACTGATAAAAAGGTCGGACCATTTGGAATGTTCTGGCAATGCCGAGTCTGACGATTTTGTGCGGCGACAGATGATGTATGGGATTCCCCCGGTACAGGACTTCTCCGGAAGTGGGTTTGACAAAGCGCGTGATCAGATTCACCAGGGTTGTCTTACCCGAACCATTAGGGCCGATCACCCCCAGCAGCTCACCCTCTTTCAGGGTGAAAGATACATCATACAGGGCCTGGACCCCGCCGAATGACTTCGAAAGATGGACGGTTTCAAGAAGCGGCAAGCTCATTTTTCCACCTCGACCCAGCGTTCGATCTGATGATATTTTCTTTGTATATAGTGAAAAATGCCTTCCGGAAGCGCGACGATACATACCACCAGAAAAACCCCATAAAAAACGATCCGCAACCCACCGATGCCCCGCAGCACCTCGGAAAGCGGCACCAGAATAAACGCGCCCACTACGGAGCCGGCCAGGGTTCCCGGGCCCCCTACCACGGCTGCTGCAATTGGAAGAATGGAGTAATCCAGCGCAAATACCGGCATCCCCACAAACATGTAAACATGGGTCATGAAAGCTCCGGCGAATGCGGCTATGCTTGCAGCGATAAAAAGCGCCTGGGCCTTGAACCAGTAGATATTGATTCCGGCATTGATAACCGAACGATCATTGTCGCTGATGCCCTTTAATACCAGGCCATAGTCCGAGTCCATGAGACGCCTGAACCCGAACAATACCGCCAACAGGAGAATGACGATGAGGTATACCTCAAACGCGGTGGATGGCAGCGGATCCATGCCGCTTAAACCTTCCGTGCCGCCGAAAACCTTCGTGGCCTCGATCACCCGCACCAGCATCAGTGGAATAATGAGTGTGACCATGGAAAAATAAACCCCCCGGAGCCTGAGTACCGGCAGCAGCAGCAGGGTGCTGATCAGTCCGCCGCATATTGCTGCAATAGGCAGTGTGAGCAGCGGTGATAATCCCCAGTAATGGTTCATGATGCCGCTGCAATAAGCTCCGGTTCCGAAGAAGAGCGCCTGACCCAGGGAGATCATGCCGCTTTGCGCCAGAATATCCCATGAAATAGCCAGTATGGCGAATACGGCCACCGACATCAGCACCTTCTGCCAGTAAACCCCCAGGATAAGGGGGAGCAGCAGGCATATCAGAACTGGCAGCAGGCGAGGTCCGGCCAGATAGAGCATTTCCCGCCAGGAAGAGAGGGCAAAAATATCCTGAGATCTTGCCTTGATACCCCGGTCAATCCGCTCTTTGCGTCTTTTCACTGTCTTAAATCCTTTCTTCCAGTTCCTTTTGTTTGCCGAAAATACCGGATGGTTTGATCACCAGAACCACGAGAAGCGCCGCCAGACTGACGATCATAGTCCAGTGCGAGCCGATATAGGAATCGGTAAATCGTTCCGCAAAGCCGACCACCACACTGGCGATGATAACACCGCCGCTGCTGCCGAGGCCGCCTATGATGCATACGGCCAGAGCCTTGATCAGAACATCATAGCCTTCCTCCGGCGAGATACTGCCCAGAGGAACAATCACCGTGGCGGCAATGGCTGCAAGACCCGCCCCGAAAGAAACCGCCAGGCTGGCGATGCGATCCGGGTCCATGCCGAAGGTCAGGGCGGTTCGTTCATCCTGCGCAATTCCCCGGAAAGCCAGCCCCAGGTGGGTATAATGGGTGAAGAGCCAAAGTGCGATGATCAGCGCCACGGCAAAGGCCAGGATAAACAACCGCTGCGCATCCACATAAGCGCCCGCGATAATGAAACTTTTATCATGGAAGACGGGCAGCGTGTATTCGAATCCGACAAAACCGAAATACCGGAATAGTTCCAGCACGGAGAGGCCGATACCGAAGGTTGCAATGACTTCGGATAGAGTCTGGCCCTTTATCCGGACGATCACGAAGCGGTACATCAGGGCGCCCGAAAGGGTGGTAAAGCCGATTGAAATCAGCACAGCCAGAGGATAGGGCAGATGGGCCATATGGATGAGCATCCAGACTCCGTAAGCTGCCATAACATAAAAGGCGCCGTAGGCAAAGTTGGCCACCCCGCTGATCCCGAAAGTCAGATTGAAACCGATGGCGGTAAGCGCAAGGATCGCGCTGTTTATGATGGCGTAAATGATGGTTCCGGTAAGCATTGTTATTTCTCCGGCATGGGGCTTTGATTAGCGGTTACAAGGCTTCGCGAAGCGGATGCGTGTATAAGGCCGCTCTTTCCGGAGCGGCCCGATACATTCGATCTTTTAAATTACATATCCTGTCAGATAATTTTTATATGGCGCCGGTTTTGCCGAATTGCCTTCTGAGGGTGGAGGCCACCCGCAGGAGGCAGCAGGGAACATTGAAAAATTTACTTGAGTGACGACAGTCCGGCCGGCAGTTGAATCTTTCCCTCGGCAAGACTTGTCGGAAACACTATCATACGCTTTCCATCCGTTGTCCATTGAATCATGGCGGCAACAGCGGATTCCTGGGGATTCATGTCGTAAATAGCCTGGTGGCCGTTATCGAATTTCACCTGGCCCAATACCCCCTGCCGGTTGGTTTTTATCAGTTCCGCCACAACCGCATCGGACTCTATGGTGCCTGCCCGCTCGATGGCTTCGGCCAGAACATAGACCGACTCATATGCCGGGCCGGGGCCGTGTCCGGCCTCTATCGGATTTCCAAAGCGTTTGGCATACGCATTCAGAAAGGCTACCGATTTAGGAACTTTTGGTGAAGAAACGGCGCTCCCCATTTCAAAGATGCTGTTGATTGTGCCGGCAATTTTCTGATCGAATGTTTTCCAGGCGCCGGGTCCGGCCAGTGGAGAAATAAAGCCGGCCATGAGACAAGGGACTTTCATGGAATTCCACTGTTTGACCAGAATACCGCTTTGGGGCATATCGAAAATCGGCAGAATCACCTGCGCGCCGGAAGCACGTATTTTCATCAGAGTGGATGAGAAATCCGAGGTTCCGGTGGGAAAGCTTTCTTGTCCCACTATGGTCCAACCCGCCTTCTGAAAATACGCCTGGCCGATAATTTCAGCCGTTTTCCGGGCCCATTCCACATCCTGATTCAGTATATAGACCTTGTTAAAACCAAATTCGGAATTGATAAGCCCCATGGTGCCGGCCAGGTATTTCACAAGGTATTTGGCATTCAGGGCCAGGCGGAAGATGTATTTATATTTTTCCGGATCCTGTTTGATTTTTTCTTCCGAAGCCGGAGTCATGGCAATCGCGCCCAGCAGCGGGACTTTGTATTTGGCAATGATGTCCATGCTGGCCACAAGTGCTTCTGATCTGAATGGGCCGATCAGCAGTGCAGCCGGCTTTTTCTCCAGAATCAGTTTTTCGATTCCCAGCAGGGCTTCCGGAACCGGAACTCCCGGGGCCGCATCGCGAATATCGATGGATTCGACTTTAAACGGCCTTTTTTCTTTACCAACCTTGACCCCTCCGGCGCTGTTGATTTCTGATACCGCCAGTTCCACGGCTTTCAACCCTTCCTTGCCTTCAAGAAATCCGGTGGAAGTGGGAACGCCAATTACGATGGGATCAGCCGCCAAAATGACCATTGGAGTAAAGAAGAGAATACCTAACAGCGCTGGAACCAAATAGCGGAACATCCATTGCTTTTCTTTCATGATACATCCTCCCTTTCTAATATGATTCTAAAAAAAACCCCGTCCGCTCTGCGGCGGGGAGCTTCATAACTGATATGTTAATTATTTATTAACACTTGCAAGCTGCATTCTTACCACAATCCGTTGTTAATTCCGGAGGGTAAAAAAGTCAAAAATAAATTTTCTGTTTAAAGGGTTCAGTGCGAAGTGATCTGGTTAAGTAAAAAACATGATGAACTCAATTCATTTGTCATTTGCATATTTTTTTCTTGACTGATGCTTAAATAATATGGTCTTATGTTTAATGTCAAGCCAATATTTTCCTTGCAATACTTTTAATTCATAGAGGTTGACATGACCCAGTTCAAACCTGTTAAAACCAATCGTATTTTTGAGGATGTTCTGGTTCAGCTCAAGGAGGCGATTCTTTCGGAAAGATTCAAACCTGGCGAAAAATTGCCTTCCGAGCGGGAACTCAGCCTTGAATTTCAGGTCAGCAGAGGGGTGATCCGGGAGGCGATACGCGCCCTGGAACTGCGCGGGTTTGTTGGTATCCGGCAGGGTCCTGCGGGCGGTGCATATGTCACTGATCTGACATTCAATCAGGTCGGGAACGCATTTCTGGATCTCTTTAAGACCAACAAGCTGTCCATGAAAGACATTGCTCAGGTGCGCCTTCATGTTGAGCCGGAAGTCGCCCGCCTGGCCGCCCTGAATTTCAACCCGTCTCACATGGATATGCTCATGCAAGTGGAACAGGATGAACATGTCGATTATGTATCCTATGCCGACCGGATCGACCGATTGACCCGTGCGCACAAATCTCTGGCCCTGATATGCGGCAATCAGTTCTTTGAAGTCATTGTCCGGTCCATGCTGATGCTGACCGCTGAGGTGGTTCTGACCGTCGCATCCGATCATGATCTGCTTCATGGTCCCGGTGAGCATCAGGCCGTCATCCAAGCCGTAATATCCGGTGATTGCGACAGGGCTGCCAGAGAAATGGCGTCGCATTTAAGGCAGTTTTCCCAAAACCTGATCGAGATGGAAATAACTTACCGGCAGCGATATTTGTGAGGCTGACTGATTTAACGGCCGGTCTGATTTTCATAATGAGGAGCAGTTCCAATGACAGAAAACATGTATTTAGTGCGGAATAGATTCACGATTTTTTTTTATATAGGACATTCTGCATAACATATTACGGCACACGATTAAACTGCAAATCCGTGCAGGATCACCCAATTATGCATCTTAAACAAACTCCCTTTTTGTCTTGACAACGGGGAGACCCTTGGTTTAGTTTTCTTTCGATAATATAGGCTATATTCCCGGAGCATAAAATTTCCGTCACACCCCGGAAGATGGCGGTCAATCAGGCTGAAGCAGCCGATACAGCCAAAAAAATCGGTTTCCCTGAGGTAGTTAAAGCTGAGAAGGAAACCCTTATACATATAACCGATTCA
>RPRI01000171.1 GCA_003818505.1 Desulfobacteraceae bacterium
ACACAAGCTATATCCCATACGCAGCATTACAATAATAATGATGCCGATTATAATCCGATAATACCCAAAAGCAACAAAACCCTTTTTCGACAAGAAGCTGATAAAGGATTTGATAGCGAACATTGCAACAATAAAAGCGACTGCGTTCCCAACCGCAAGTAAATAAAGCTGATGAGATGTTAAGGTAAAACCCGCATTATAAAAATCATATAAATCTTTTACTGTTGCCGCGAGCATCGTGGGAACCGCCAGAAAAAAAGAAAATTCCGCGGCATTTTTTCGAGTCAGCTTATTCGACATTCCTCCGACTATTGTAGCTGCAGAACGAGAAACACCGGGTATCATTGCTATAACCTGAAAAATTCCAATAAACAAAGCTTTTTTAAAATCAATATTCTGGTTCTCAATATTTTGATCGGTTTCATTTTTCTCGAACCATTTGTCAACGAACAGAAGGATAATACCGCCAATTAATAAACTGTAGGCTACAACATCCACACGATCGAGCAACAAGTCAATTTTTTCTTTGAAAAGTAAACCGGCAAAAACAGCCGGGAGAAAGGCGACTAATAATTTAATATAAAATATCTGACTGTAAAAAAATTCTTTCCGGGCAATGGAACTGAAAAACAAATTATTTTTAAAAGCGAAAATGATTCTTTTTATATCTATCTCATTCACGAACTTGTTCCAATAAAGCGCAACAACGGACATTATGGCGCCTAATTGAATACAAATGATAAAAAATCTATTGAAACTGTCCAGCATATCAACTCCTAAAATTTTGGAGATGATAATCATATGTCCGGTGGAGGAAATCGGCAGATATTCGGTTATTCCTTCTACTATTGCTATTATTATTGCTTGAATAAAGGTCATCGAGATATCACCATAACCATGGTTTGTTTCCTTTTCATTCCGGCCCCTGAATTCTGTCTCCCGGCGAAAGAACAGTCACAATTCTTTGATATGAACTTCTCTGTTCGGGCGATGCCGCTCATCTCTTTTTACGCGCAACCCTTGCCGCAAGCAGCACCGGATCGTAAACCGGCGAGAAAGGCGGAGCGTATGCAAGATCGAGATCGAAAACCTGATCGATGGTCATCTTATTAAAGATGGCTGTTGCATATACATCTATACGTTTGACCGATTCAAGCCTTCCTGCCAGCTGAGCGCCGAGGAGACGCCGGTCTTTCCTGCTGAATATTACCAGGGAGTTCATAAAGGAGGCACCCGGGTAATACCGGGCCCTGTCCCTGGATTTGACAATGACCTTCTCGGGATCAAGTTCCATATCTGCTGCCTGGCTATACGAAAGACCGGTTCGCGCAACACCGAGATCGAATATTTTGGTTATGGCCGTGCCAAGGACTCCTGCGAAAGACTCCCGTTCACCGGCAATATTCATCCCGGCAATTACTCCCTGCTTGTTCGCCTTTAAAGCGAGCGGGGCATGAACCTCTATCCCGAAGGTTGTCATTCTTGCGGTTGCACAGTCCCCGGCAGCATAGATTCCCTCGGTATCGGTTTCCATGAATTCATTAACCCTGATAGCCCGGTTTGCGCCGAGTTGTATCCCTGCAGCCCCGGCAAGATCACTGTTCGGCTCAACACCAATGGCGAGAAGGACCGCATCCGTTTCCAGAACACCGATATCCCGGATAATACCGATTTTATCACCCCTTTGTTCCAGTCCTGAGAATGGTTGCCCCAGGCTTAGGATTACACCTTTTTCAGACAATTTCTGCTTGATGATGTCTGAAATCTCTTTTTCAAATGCGCGATGGAGGTCTTCACGGCGATGGATCAGCGTTGTCCTGACCCCCTGTTCGCAGAATGATTCCACTGCCTCGAGTCCGATATATCCGCCGCCTATCACGGCTATGCTCTGCGGTTTCTTTTCGGCGATAAAGTTCTTTATTCGCGCCGCATCATAAAGATCATTCATGGTAAAGAGATTTGGAAAGCGGCTTATATCAATTCCCCGGGTTTGGGGACGGGCTCCTGTCGCGATGACGAGGCGGTCATATGGTTCGGTCAAGCGGATTCCCCTGTTTTCCACAGTAATGGTTCGCGAGGACGGATCGATGGCAACGACCGTATGACCAATCCGTACATCGACTTTGCGTTTTTCCCGCGCCTCATCGAGGGAGACTTCCAGCAGCTCATCCATGGAACTGACCGCCCCTCCAATAAAATAAGGAATCCCGCATGCCGCGTAAGATATATACTCTCCCCTCTCGAAGACTATGACATCATATTCCGGTCTCAGGCGTTTGATCTGGCTCGCCGCGCTCATGCCGGCTGCGTCGCCTCCGATAATGACGACCCTCATACTGCTCCCTCCTCCTTTTGCCAAGTTATCATCTTGAAGCATCTTTTCTTAAGGAATCATATGTAACTGGACTCGTAAAAAGTCTGTATTTCGCCACCAAGGGTCAAAGGCATGAAGAAGTGCCCATTAAATATTCAGTTTTTACTTTGAGCCCTCCATGATCTTTGTTCGGGAATAACTTCCAACGAACTCATCGATTATAATGAACCAGTTGGAAGTCATATGCGACCGGATTTGAGATTTTTGGGAAACAGATTTTTAAAGAACGAGCGTTAAAAATCACAAGCCTTCTAAAGCGTCAGCCCAAACCTTCTTGTGATTTAGCGAAGTGATTTAAAAATCCCCAAAAAGCTCATTAAGAGAGCATGTTAAGACTTCCAACGAGTTCGTCGAATATAGATTGGCGCAAAGCGGAATAAATTAGCTTTTTACGAGCCGACCATATCTGATACAAAACCCATTTTATTGAAGGGAGTATAGGTAAATTACAATTGCATGTCAATGAAATGAAAGAACAACTTTGGCGCGATAAGATAAATTTTGTATTGACATTTTTCATGGCAAGTATATTATTTCAAAAAATTTGGGCGTCACGAAGACATCCGGTTATTGTTATAATTATTGTAAAATATTAAGACCACGAAGGTTTAGGTTGATTTGCTAACCAGAACTTCGTGGTTTTTTTTTGGCTTCTTTATTAAAAATCCGTCATGCCGGAACATAATGGACTATATACATTTTCATAAATCATTTATTTTAACGCCTTGTTATTGCGTCTTTGTCTTTCTGAGCCTCTTTTTTCAACTCACAATCAACACCTTCCTGCCGGACACGGCGGCTGCCGGGGATAAAATGGTTGAAAGGGATACCAACGGAGACGGGAAAGCGGATCAAACCGCCTTTTTTGACGACCTGGGCAAAATCCGTAAACTTGAAACGGACAGCAACAGTGACGGACGCATGGATACCGTTTTATATTACGATGAAGAAATCCTGATGCGGGTCGAACGGGATATGGATTTTGACGGACTGATTGATTGCACAGACTATTTTGACAAGGGAAAAAGGCAACGTCAGGAACGAATTAACAGGTCAAAGAAAGTATACCAGCGCACACTGTTTGACGAAAACGAGCAACCCTTTCTGCTGAAAAAGGATACATCCGGCAACGGCGCTTTCGACACCCTTTATTACATGAAAAAAGGGGAGATTTCGGAAGTGACCGCTGACACGGACGGGAACGGTATGGTCAACATCCGGACGATATACAAAAACGGGAAACCTGCTGAACAGCGAACGGATGAAGATGAGAACGGAAAATATGAGCGGATTGTTTTTTACAACCAGGAAGGCCTGCCGGAAAGGAGCGGTCACGATATTGATAAGGACGGCGAACCGGAGGTTTTCCGGTTTTACCGCAAAGAGACGGTCGTGAAAGAAACCAAAGATACGAATCGCGACGGGAAGACTGATATCGAGACGCTTTTTAAAGACGGCTCTTCCGCTGAGCAGAGCAGAGATTCCAATTTCGACGGCGTATTTGATATCGTTACGATTTTTAAAAATGATAAACCTGTTTCACAGACAATAGATACTGATTTCGACAATAAAACAGACCGCACTATTCGTTTTGATTCGGAGGGGCGGGTTATTGAAATCAGGGAGCACGCAAAACATTCCGGAAAGTTTAACCGGATCAGTCTTTTCAACAAAGGAGTCCTTGCGCGTGTGGAGCATGACATGGACGGCGACGGCTTTTTTGAAACCATCTCCCTGTATCAAAACGACAAGATCTACCTTCAGACACGGGATCAGAACCGTAACGGAAAACCCGACATCACAACATTCTTAAATGCCGGTGAAGAAAAAGAGCGTGTGGAAATCGATTCGGATTCAAACGGCAAAACAGACACATGGCAGTTTTATAATAAGGGCCGACTTGTTCGCCTGGATAAGGATGAAAACAACGACGGGCGGGCGGATGTTAAAGAGTATTACAACAATATCGGGAAACGCGTGAAAAGCGAGACGTGTAATGGTTCTGCCGGGAAATCCTGCCTGACCTGGTATTACGACGATGCGGAAAACCCGGTTCGGGCGGAACAGGACGGAAACGGAGACGGCAGAATAGATACATGGTTTTTATACAGCAAGGGCCGGATCGCATCGGTTCAGGAAGACAGCAACAAGGACGGTAAAGCGGATATCTGGGAAACATACGATGCATCCGGAGCCCTGATACGCCGTGAAAAGGATCTTAATTATGACGGCAAGCCCGACATCTCGGATACCCGTTAAGGTTGAAGGTTCCCGGGTCACGACGTTGCAATGGCAGAGTTATTTCTGACGCTTCCGCAAAAAATTATATCAGAACGGATTTTTAGATTTTTGGGAAACGGATTTTTTGGAGAAGGAGTAAAGAGATGATTGATTTTTTTTCAAAAGGCGGCGTGTGCATGTGGCCGATACTGGCCTGTTCCGTTTTGGCGCTTGCCATTTTTGCGGAAAGACTGATCCGGTTCGCCATGATGAGGAGCCGGGGCGCTGGGCTAGCTGAAAAAGTTGCCGTCCTGCTCGTGGATGAAAAGGAGTCGGAAGCGATAGAGGTGGCCCGGGAAAGCGGTTCCAGCATGGGAAATGTTTTGATTAAGGCCATCGGTGTCAAAAACAAGGACCGTGAAACCCTGGAAACGGTTATCGTCAACTCAATCGACGAGGAAGTGCGGGATTTATCATCCTATGTCCAGGTACTGGCCACCATCGGGAATCTGGCGCCCATGATCGGGCTGCTGGGAACAGTTCTGGGCATGATTAAAGCATTCATGGTAATTCAACAGATGGGCGGCAAAGTCAACGCGGCAGTGCTTGCAGGCGGCATATGGGAGGCGATGCTGACAACGGCGTTCGGCCTTGCAGTGGCTCTGCCGGTTGTAGCGGCGCACAGCTACCTGACTGCCCGTGTGGATAGGTATGAAGCCAAGCTGAGGGACGGCGCAGTTACTTTTATGAAGAGCATTGCATAGGAGGATGCGCATATGATCGTTCATCAAAAGAAAAGGCCGCCTTATTCGATTCAGATGCCGCTGACATCCTTAATCGATATCGTTTTTCTGCTGCTGATCTACTTTCTTCTGACGACTAATTTCATGGTCGATGAAGGCATCAGCATAAAACTGCCACAGGCTAAGGCATCAGCGCCCCAGACCCGGAAGGAAATAACTGTTTATGTGGATAAAGACGGCCAGCCCTACCTTGACAACCAACCCGTTCCTCTTGACCTGCTTTTTACGAGGCTCAAAGATATGATCGGCGGACAGAAAGAAAAACTTGTAGTTGTCAAGTCGGATAGAAATGTTGTGCTGAACAGGGCGGTCAAGGTTATGGACATAGCCAAGGCCGCCGGAGCCGAACGGCTTTGTCTTGCGACGGAAAAGGATTTTTGATCTGATGGGTAGCTTCTCCCGATTTGTTTTCAAGATCATACCCAAACGGCAAAAAAAAACCAACTGGCTCTTCACAGGTCTTATTGCCGTTTCTCTGGGAATTCATCTCCTTATATTCGTGCATGTCGCCGGAATATATAAGTCGGAAGCCATGACCTATATTGAACTGACGGTTCAGGATATTTCAAAACCCTTCGTACGATTCATTCCGCAGCCTCCTGTTAAAAACATTATGCCCGAAATCGAACACGCGAAACCTAACCCGAGCCTCCGGCATACCGTCCTTCCGGTTCATATTGAACGGGCGGAAACAGCTCTGGATAACGCTCTGGTTGAAAATATCGGACTATCGGACATTCCGGGAATCCCAGGAGCAACAGGACTTTCTGCCGCCGGATGGGCAGGCGCAGGGACTGCCGTATCAGAAAACGCCGGTGCGGCGGGTATTACTCAAAAAGACTATTGTGACATGGTGAGGCTTAAAATTGAGAGCCGGAAAAAATATCCGGGAACCGCCAGATCCCGGCGTATAGAAGGAAGCGTCAGCATACTTTTCGGCATCAATGCCGACGGCAGGTTGAACAGCGCTGAAATTATCAGGAGCTCAGGACATGAAAGTCTGGATAATGCCGCTTTTAATGCCGTGAAAAACGCCGCGCCCTTTCCACGGCCTCCGTCGAACCTGTTTAAAAATAAACCCGTTAACCTGGAAATCTCGGTGCTGTTTCAGTTAACCTGATTCTATTGAAGGTCAGGCAAAACAGCAAGGCGGCAATCAAATATTTTTCTTGACTAATGCAGACAGCGTGGATATTAAAGCGGGCTATAAATAGCGCAGTACGAAACTGCTCAATAAATTTTTATAACCTTTATACTTTATAAGATAAATAATCAGCCAGGAAGGCCTTGCCGGATTGAAATCGGGCGGGATGTTCTTGGCTTTTTTTTTGGCTTCCGGCCCCAGGGAACTCACCCGCACTTGACTGAACTGCCTGAAACAGGCTTTCGGTACGATAACTCAAAAAAAATCAGTTATGGAGGGTAAATGATGAAAAGAAAGAGAGGCACTATAGTCCTGGCGGCAATGGCGCTTTTTTTAATGCCCGTATACGGTACGGCACTTGAGCAGGGTGATGCAAAGGATGTTAAGAGGCTGGACGACGTGGTCGTTACCGCCACAAAATATGAAACATCCATTAAAAACGTCCCGGCTTCCGTCACGGTCATCAATGCAGAGCAGCTCTCAAATCAAAACTTTCCCAACCAGGATATCGGCGATGCCCTGCGCTCAGTACCAGGTATTACACTTCGGAGGGCCTATGCCCCGTTTCCTGCCTATGCCAATATCCGCGGCGCCGGCAGCGATTCCACCATCTATCTGGTCAACGGCATTCCCACGGACTGGCAGATTTCCCAGGCTATTCCCGTTGAGATGGTCGAAAAGGTGGAAATTATCCGCGGACCGGCCTCGGCCCTTTACGGCGCCAATGCAGGCGGAGGTGTAGTCAACATCATTTTGAAACAGGGCAAAGACGCCCCAGGCGGAAAATTGTCCGCAGGCACCGGGACTTTCGGCCGTTTCCGGACATCTCTTTCCTCGGAGGGCAAAATCGACAATTTCGGATACGCCATGGCCGGATACCATGAAGAGTCCGACGGGACCAACGTCGCTAAAAACAATGTCAATTCCGGCGTTCACATGATCGACAACTGCGACTACGACAAGCAGGGCGCATCAGTAAGCACCAACTACCGGTTTTCAAACCAGGCCGGCATGCGGGCATTTTACAACTTCTTCCATGACAATTACACCCGGGGCCGTCCCTTTGTTGGAGGCGATTGGGATTACAACCTGGCCGGCGTTATTTACGATCAGAAAATCGGCCAGGCCCTGGATGTCCGGGCCTATGCCGCCTACAGAGTCGACGACTACCTCCATATTTACGACAGGGGCGGAACCAATTACAGGCTCAAACAAAAGCGCTACATGGACTATGATGAAACCCCGATGGAACTGCAGGCCACGGCCGCGCTCGGACAGCATACACTGAGTACAGGTTTATTTTACAACAACCAGACAACGGATCAGGACTACAAAGACTTCACCGGCACAACACCCGCAAATACCTTTCAAAACAAATTCAAAGTCCAGACCATGGCAGGTTATGTTCAGGATGTCTGGAATATTACCGATGACCTGATTCTGACAGGAGGTCTGCGTTACGATCACTGGAAAAATTATGACAATTTGTTCAGCAATTTCAAAACCCCCAGGCCCGACGACCGGACCGACGAAAGTTTCAGCCCGAAACTCGGACTGCGGTACAATTTTGAAAATGCGACATCCATATGGACCAATTACGGCATGGGTTTTAAACCGCCGACTTCCGAGCAGCTTTACGACGACCGCACCTCGGGCGGAAATCCCAGGCAGCCCAATCCGGATTTAGAGTCCGAGACAACACATTCCTGGGAAATCGGTGTGGATAGGCGGTTCGGCGACCTGTTGCAGGTCAACCTGGTCGGTTTCTACAATTACACCGACGACAAAATTATGTCATGGTTCAATGCATCCAATGTCTGGATCAACAAAAACATCGGCCGCAGCAAGTCCTACGGCGCAGAACTGGACATGGCCATCTATCTGACCTCCCACCTTACCTTGACCGCCAACTACACCTACAACCGGGCCACCATCGACGATAATCCATCGAACCGCGCGCTGGAAGGCAATTTTCTTCCCTTCAGCCCGATACACAAGGCCAACCTGGGCGCCACCTATGCGTGGCCGGACTCCTTCACGGTTTCCGCATATCTTCGGTATACAGGCCGCCAGTACTCCGACGATGCCAATACCGAGCGCAATGCCGGAGGGAAAATGCTGATGGAGGAATCCTTTGTGGTGGATCTAAAGGGCACCAAACATTTCCTGGTTTCCTGGGGCCCCATCAAAAAAATTGATCTCTCCCTCAGCGTGGACAACCTGTTTGAAGATGACTACCGGACTTTCTATATGTATGAAGATCCCGGAACCACGCTATTCGGGGAAGTCGAGTTATATTTCTAAAGTCATTTTTACATAAAAAAACCGGCTCCTTGTTCCGGCTGTCCTGATAGAAATGGCAGCCGGAACAAAGGGGCGTTCTAGGGTTTAAGATGCGGGTCATCAAAAGGTTTGAAATCAAAACAGCGCTGTTGGCAGCGCTGTGTATATATCTTGCCATGTGCATCGGATGCGGTTCGGATGGGAAGAATTCCCCGGAGGATGATGCCGGCAATTTGCGCATCGGCACTCCCATGCAAGTACGGCAGGCGAACCTGCTTGCCGACTACAGCTACAATATCCTGGCCATGCTGGCGACCCACGAAACCCTGGTCCGGTTTGATTCAGCCATGCGCCCCGTACCTCAACTGGCAAAATCATGGGAAGTCTCACCGGACGGCAGGCAGTGGCGGTTTCATCTTGTTTCCGGGGCATTGTGGCATGACGGCCGCCCGGTCACGGCCGCCGATGTCAAATTTACTTTTGAATACCTGGCCGCCCATCACAGCGCCTCGGCCTGGATCAGGGATCTTGTTTCGGACATCCGCACCGACGGGAACACGGTAACATTCCTGCTTACCAAGCCTTACGGGCGGTTTTTGATCAACGTTGGATTTATAGTAAGGATCCTTCCAAGACATGTCTGGCAGACTGTGGAGGACCCCCTGAAACCGGGTAAGGCGGATATCACTTTGGGGTGCGGACCTTTTATCTTTGAAAATTCAGATCCGCTGGGAAACCGGGTGACGTTCCGGAAAAACCCGTCCTATTATGGCCCATTGCCGATGATGGAAGGCCTTGAGTTTTTCACCAATCTCACTTTCGATGCTCTGGCGCTCTCCCTGGGGCGCGGAGATATTGATGTTTTTTATAAATATGCTTCGGGCTTTCCGCCGCCGTATCTGCCAAAGTTGGCCAAAATGGAGAAGATCCAATTTATTACGGCCGAATCGATGGGCGTTCCGGCGGCACTGGGATTTAACCTTAAGCAGGGCCCTGCATCGCTTCCGGATTTCAGGAAGGCCATTCTTCCTGCTTTTGATTATGAGAAGATCGCTTACAGCCTGATGGGCTCTTCCGGCAAAATTCCATCCACCGGCTTTGTGCCGCCGGCGTTTGATTTTTATCTTCAACTTCCAGCCCTGGTTTTTTCACCCGGGCAGAGCCGCAGGCAACTTGCAGCTATGGGACTCTCGGACACGGACAGCGACGGGTACCTTAATCTCTCTTCCGGCAAAAACCTGTCGCTGACGATTCTGGCCCGCTCGGATCTGGAAGGTACGGATGCGCTACTGCCTATTCTCTCCCACAATTTCAAGCAGGTGGGAATTGATCTTAAGATCGAACGGGCCGACTTGTCCACCTGGATCGCCAGAGTAAGGGAAGGAAGATTCGACCTGATCCTTTTCAGAACAACACCCTGGGGCATGGTCATGGACGCAGGATGCGGCAGCGGTTATTTTGATTCAAGGCGTGAAGGCGGCGGTACGCTGGCCAATATCGAAGATCTGGCCTTTCATCTTCTGTGTGACCGAATCCTGAAGAACACTGACCCTTCAACCGAACGACAGCTTTATCATGA